>NZ_JAPFCC010000001.1:0-300000 GCF_025562715.2 Endozoicomonas gorgoniicola | reverse complement strand
GACACCGCGTCTGCTGATCAATACCTACGACCGTATGAAAGCGGATCGCCACCTGTTGTCCCGCAACACCGAGTTTGGCGGAACACTTACCAGTGGCATGGTGCCGTGGAGTGATAATGGCATATTCATGACCGGTGTTCTGGGCGTCGCCACACTGGACTACCTGCCTTATATGTGGCTCTCGTTCACCTGCATTGGCGTTGCCATGCTGTTCTCCCGGATAAAACCCATGAAGCTCAACATGGTAACTCCAGCGACTGATCGCAACTATTCAAAATCACTAAATCAAACGTTTAGTAAGTCAAATTCTCAGTAAGCTTTCAGGGCTGCTGCCGGGTCGCAGCGACAACGACTTCACGCACGCACACATCTTGCGGCTGCGCATAAGCAAAGGACACGCAGGCGGCAACATTGCTCGCAGTGATAGCTCCGCCAATACTGTCTTTCCAGCCTTCATAGCCGCTTTTGATGTCTTCAGACGTCGTGTGACTCAGAAGCTCAGTTTCAACAGCACCCGGCGCGATAACAATCACTCGAACATTGTCGTCAGCTACTTCTTCTCTCAGGGTTTCACTTAAGCCATGAACCGCAAACTTGGTGCCACAGTATGCCGTATGGTTTGGGAACCCTTTGATGCCTGCAATAGAGCTGATGTTGATAATGGTGCCACTCTTGCGCTCCTGCATTGGTTTCAACACCGCATGAATGCCATTCAGGACGCCTTTAACATTCACATCAATCATTTTGTCCCACTCTTCCGGGTTCTGGTCTGCCGCCACCCCCAGCAGCATCATGCCTGCGTTGTTTACCAGGCAATCCGTGGGACCATACTTTTCCTCTGCTTCTTTAACCGCCGCAGCAACGGCAGTCCGGTCAGTGACATCGACTTTTCTGCAAAGAGTCTCAGGCAGATCCAGGGCCTCCAGCTTCTCAACCCGTCTTGCCAGAAGAAGCAGAGGGTGACCCTGCTCACTGAACTTACGGGCAATAGCTTCACCAATACCAGAACTGGCACCTGTTACTACGATTAGTGGTTTGCTCATTGACTTTCTCCTGTATGCTATGAATGAAGTACGATGCTACTCTACCCGTTCAGCCACAACGGTTTGAAATATCTATTTATTAGATCATTCATAACTTTTCATTATCTTTAGAAAAAATGACACAACAGCCAGTACTCTACACTTTCCGCCGCTGCCCTTACGCCATGCGGGCAAGGCTGGCAATTGCCGTCAGCCAGCAAGCGGTTGAATACAGGGAAATCCTGTTACGGGACAAACCTGAAGCCATGCTGGCTGTGTCGCCCAAAGGCACCGTTCCGGTTCTGGTTTTACCCGATGGGAAAGTGATTGATGAAAGCCTGGATATCATGCTGTGGGCGCTGAAGCTTAACGATCCGGAACACTGGCTGGCGGGAGATACCGGATTGATTCAACAGTGTGACAACGAATTCAAACTCTGGCTCGACCGGTATAAATACGCCGACCGTCACCCTGATCATTCCGCTGAACACTATCGCAAGCAGGGCGAACGCTTTTTGTCCCTGCTCGAAAGTAAGCTACTACATACCAAGGGGCTCAGTGCGAATCATCTGAGCATCACAGACTATGGTATTGCCCCCTTTGTTCGCCAGTTTGCCCATGTGGACCGGGACTGGTTTTATAGCAGCCCTTACCCCCAACTGATCCGCTGGCTGGATAATATCCTTGGCTCCAGCCTTTTTCAAGCAATCATGATCAAACGGGCTGTCTGGCAGCCGCCCCCAAAGCAGCCGCAAGTGCCTGATTGAAAGCGCTGCCAGCGCTTTTCTGCCTTGAACTTATACCCCTGCTTATTGTCCAATCCCTGTCGATCCAGCACCCCGGAGGGTTAACGATTGGAAGGAAGTCAACCAAAGCCCGGAATTTATCTGCCGCAAAAAACAACTGAATCTTCGGCTCCTGAAAACAAAGCCGTGGCGCGGGCTATTATTCGATCAACGTCTTCCGATTACGTTCTTTCGGTTAAAAGAACAGGTGCTAAATTCAATGGGCGACGCCTCCACTCCGCTTCACGGTACTGGTCGCACAAACAGGTAATGCTCACCCCGCAGTTCACAGCATCGTTAAATCGAAGCTCCGATGATTCGACATCTCCTGCAAGACCACTGGAGCTTCGCCTGTCAGCTAAAGTCACCGAAACACGGGATACAATGCTGCCTTCTGTCCTTTCACCTATTTCCTCAAGTCCTCCGGATGAGGGCGTGCCTGCTCAATATCACAGTCGACAGTACTCCAGAGAGTTAAGTAGTGCCCTCCCGGGGGCTGAACCGACGCCACACTTTCTGTCTATACAGTCCATATTCGGTCCGTTCCGCAAACGTCACAGCTTGCCCTCCATAGAGACCACTACAAGAGAGACCACTGCAAGAACAACGAGATCAACATTGGTTCAGAAAGAACCGGAAGACAGGGGGTGGAAGGTTTCGCCGGGCAGAAAAATCGTTCAACGTCGCATGTCGCTGCCCGTTGCTCTCCTGAAACAGGAGCGCGAGTCAGCTCCTCCAGATCTGCTGAAGTACATTAGCAAACTGCCTGTCATCGGCGGGCTTGAAGCCGTTCTGGCCTATCCTGGTCAGGGTATTCCCAGAGAGCATCTGGTTGAGCTTGCCGAAACCTGTAGCGTGTACCACCTGGTTCTTGGCATCAGGCCGTTTCCTGAAACCGCCACGCAGCTTGCCCTGGACAATGCCAGATCCAAGCCATTAAGTCACAAGCAAAAGTCCGCATCATGGGGAGTACAGGCGCCTTATCTGACCGACAATCAGGAATACGGCAAGCTCTTTGACGCTCCCGCCCACAAGCTGAAAAAATTTCAGAAGTATGCTGACGAATGGTCTGATAAAGCCGTGCAACTGAGGCAAGCGGATCAACAGCTGAAAAGGTTGCAGATGCTAAAGCTGCCTGGTTCCGATGTGTCGATGATTGAACAGCTTGAGTACACTGCCAGAGATCAGATCACATTTCAGTGCCGGCCATCACCCGGACATTTACCTTATTTTTACCGGGGTTCAAAAACAGAAGACGGTGACTGGCTTATCGACATACAGGAAGACGGCGAATTTGTACCGCTTAAAGTGGTTCCCCTGATACCGGATTATGACCTGTGTTTCCTTTACTCCCTGCAGGAAGAGCTTGACCTGGCTGGCAAAGACAAAGTGCCAGTGCCTGACATCAGTCCGGATGAAATTCGCCAAAGGCTGGCCCGGTTGGAAGGAAAAACATTATCGGAGCAGTCAAAAGCTGAATTTGCAAAAATACAGTTAGAGGTTCAGAGTCTGAAATCTTTCCTGCAAAAAATGGATCAGGTGCTTGGCAACCTGACCAAACAGGAAGAGCACTATCTACATACTCTCAATTACGCCATTGGACGCACCGGCCTGAACCCAATGTTCCACCATGGCGCCGATAACAACAATCCGGTTTCTGATCTCGACACCAACTTCCCCTTAACCGTCGTTCTGCCCAGGTTCATTGAGCCACTGAAAGAGCGTTATTACATCATCGAAGATGAAAAGCAGCTGAAGGCATTTATCAACCTCCTGAAAGACAACAGCTACTACGCCCCCACTAACCCGGCCTGGGGAAGCATTCACCGCGTCCGCAGCAAAAGCTTCAGACGTTACAGCGCAGTGACGGGTGAACCAATGATCTCCAAGCAGCACTGAGAGCAGCACTGAGAGTGCCATCTGAAAAAAGACACCCCGACCTAATACCCCTGATCAGAGCGCCTGTGTACCCAAATCAGCTGGTCCATTTGATCCGGTTTACAGGCTAAGGTCTGTGGAATTCTACGATGCACCAGACACTCAATATGGATATAATCACGCAGATTTTTTTATTACGCTTTTGGAACGAAATCCGGAAAATCCGGACAAAAACCATATCTTTTAAAGGTATTTAGCGCCAAATGCAGTGTCGGCAGCAGTAGAGAGTGGCATCACTTCGAAGCGGGTTTATGGTTATTCGTTTTGAGTCTACCCGGTCAATTTGATTGCCTGTTTCAGGAATATATACTCCGGTCATCACCTGAATAACTGTCACCTGATGCCGCCCTGCCGGTATCTGGAAATTCGTAGAGCGGCTATTCTAAAACTCCGCTATGGACTGAATGAACAATGGATCAAATAAGTGAACTGGTGCTGATTCTTGTCAGCGCCATACTGGTCAATAACTTCGTACTGGTGCAGTTTCTGGGGTTGTGTCCGTTTATGGGGGTCTCCAATAAGCTGGAGTCCGCCATGGGCATGTCTCTGGCGACCACATTTGTACTGACCCTGGCTTCGATTTGCAGCTATCTGACGTATGAATATCTGCTGATTCCGCTGGGCCTGGAATTTCTGAAGACGATCTCCTTTATTCTGGTCATTGCCGTGGTTGTGCAATTTACAGAAATGGTAGTACGTAAAGTCAGCCCCCTGCTGCACCGGGTGCTGGGTGTTTTTCTGCCCCTGATCACCAGTAACTGCGCCGTACTGGGTGTAGCACTGTTGAACAGCAACCGCATAAACAGCTCTCTGGTGGACTCTGCCACTTATGGCTTTGGAGCAGCCGTGGGCTTTTCCCTGGTACTGGTGCTGTTTTCTGCCATGCGCGAACGCCTTGCCGCTGCCGATGTGCCTGCGCCCTTTCGGGGAGCCGCTATCGGTATGATCAGCGCTGGCCTGATGTCGCTGGCTTTCATGGGCTTTACCGGTCTGATCAGGCTGTAAGGGAGAACTCGACGCCAACATGGAAATTATTGTTTATGCCATTATCGCCCTGCTAGCCCTGGCACTGATTTTCGGTGCCATACTGGGCTTTGCCAGTGTGCGGTTTAAAGTGGAAGGCGATCCAATTGTTGACCAGATCAACGAATTGCTGCCCCAGACCCAGTGTGGGCAGTGCGGCCATCCCGGCTGCCGCCCTTATGCAGAAGCCATTGCCAATGGGGAAGCCATTAACCGCTGCCCTCCGGGTGGGCAGGCGACGATCAACGCCCTGGCCGATTTGCTGGATGTTGAAGCCGAACCCCTGGATGCGGAGAGTGGTACCGAAAAGCCTGCCAGTGTCGCTTTTATTCGTGAAGACGAATGCATTGGCTGCACCAAGTGTCTGCAGGCCTGCCCGGTGGATGCCATCCTTGGGGCTGCCAAACAGATGCACACTATTATGAGTGATGAATGCACGGGTTGTGACCTCTGTGTCGAGCCCTGCCCTGTTGACTGTATAGAAATGCGCCCTATTGAAGTAACCACAAGAAGCTGGCGCTGGGAGCTGCCGGAGCAGTCTCCGGCCTTTACCGGACTTTCTGACGAAAACCTGATTGCTACTGACCAGCGGGGGCAGGCTGTATGAATACGTCCCTGATCGACCTGAAAGAAGTTAATGCCAGAGTATGGCCACTGACCGGCGGTGTACACCCACCGGAAAACAAACACCAGTCCACCGGCCTGCCCATTAAACCTGCGCCACTGCCTGAGCGCCTGATATTACCCCTGTCGCAACATGCAGGTTCCCCTGCGGACCCCGTGGTTCAGGCAGGTGACAAAGTGTTGAAAGGTCAGCTGATCGCAAGGGCAACCGGCTTTGTCAGTGTGCCCTTACATGCGCCAACTTCCGGAACCATCAAGGCCATTGAACCTCATGCCATTCCTCACCCGTCCGGAATGAACGACAACTGTATTGTTATTGACAGTGATGGTGAAGACCGCTGGTGTGAACTGAATCCAATAGAAGACTACCGTCAGACAGACCCCGAACAGCTGGTTGAAGTGATTCGCAATGCCGGTATTGCTGGTTTGGGGGGAGCGGGTTTTCCATCAGCCATCAAGCTGGCTCCGAAAAACCCGGTTCACACCCTGATTCTTAACGGTACCGAGTGTGAACCTTACATTACCGCTGACGATATGCTGATGCGGGAACGGGCTGAGCAGGTGATTGCCGGTGCTGAAATTATGATGCACCTGCTGAAGACCGAACGTTGCCTGATCGGCATTGAAGATAACAAACCGGAAGCGGTTTACGCCATGAGAACAGCACTGGCACAGCGTAAGGGTCGCACGATCAGAGTGGTGGTGTTCCCGACCCGTTACCCGTCCGGTGGCGAGAAACAGCTGATACAGATTCTGACCGGGCAGGAAGTTCCTTCCGGTAAACTGCCTGCGGATCTGGGCATTGTCGTACAAAATGTGGGGACTGCGGTCGCTATTGAAGAGGCCGTTGTCCATGGTCGTCCACTGATTTCCCGAATCACCACCCTGACTGGTGAAGCCTTGCAGACGCCGCAGAATCTGGAAGTTCTGCTGGGTACTCCGGTTCACAATTTACTTCAGGTGACGGGACTCAAGCAGGAACGACTGAAGACCCTGATCATGGGTGGTCCGATGATGGGCTTCACAATGGACGACCCCGATGTACCGGTGACTAAAACCAGTAACTGTGTCATTGCTGGCAGCGACATGGAGTTTCCGTCAGCACCGCCTGCCCAGGCCTGTATTCGCTGTGGTATGTGCGCAGAAGCCTGTCCGGCGTCGCTGCTGCCACAGCAGTTATTCTGGCACGCCAAAGCAGAAAACCACGAACAGCTGAAGCACCATAACCTGTTTGACTGTATCGAATGCGGTGCCTGCTCTTACGTATGCCCAAGCAGTATTCCACTGGTGCAATACTACCGGGCTTCCAAAGGTGAAATCCGCAACCTTGAAGCCAGACACGCTAAATCAGAACGTTCGAAAGTCCGTTATGAAAACCGCCAGAATCGTCTGGAACGTGAAAAGGCAGAGAAAGAAGCACGACGCAAGGCAAATGCTGAAAAAGCCGCCCTGCTGAAAGCACAAAAAGCCGCCGGTGCAACATCTGCCAGCAGTGAAGAAATCGATCCGGTAAAAGCTGCCATCGAGCGTGCCAAAGCGAAGAAAGCCGCTGGCTCTGTGGGAACAACCGGTAAGCAAGAGCTTACTCCTGAACAGAAGAAACTGAAAATTGACCTGTCCATGGCCAATGCCCAGCTGAAGAAAACACAGCGGGCGTTGAGCAAGGCTGAAGCGACCGGTGAAGGTGATACCAGCAAGCTGAAAGCCAATGTGGATATGCTTCAGGCTCAGGCCGACAAGCTGCAAAAGCAGTTTGATGCTGTCATGTCTGCCGCACCAGCGGCTAAACCGGCACCGTCTGCTGAAGACAAAAAGCTGAAGATTGAGCAGGCAATGGCAAAAGCTGCCCTGAAGAAAGCTGAACGTTCTCTTGCGAAAGCGCTGGAAGAAAACAGCGCTGAAACCCGGGCGCTTCAGGAAACCGTTGACGACTGTCGTGCGAAACTGGAACAGCTTATTCAGGCTTCTGCTGCACAGCCCTCTGCTGCTAAGCCCTCTGCTCAAAGCACAAGTCAGACTGGCAAACCCAAAGCGGCAAAACCGGCACAGACGGATGAAGCCAAAAGGCTGAAAATAGAAAGCGCCATGGCAAAAGCCGCACTGAAAAAAGCACAACGGGCAATGGATCAGGCTGATTCGGTTACGCCCGAACTGGAAGCTGCTTTAAATGCTGCTCAAAAGAAAGCAGAAGCCGCTCAGAAAGCGCTCGAAACACATGTATAAAACGGCTGCTGCAGGTTGAGCCTGGCTCAACCTTTCAGCCCGCTTACTATCTGGTAAACAAGATGACTCTGGTTCGACAGACATCCCCACATGCTCGTGGCCCTAACAGCACACAGCAAGTGATGAAGCTGCTTCTGATCGCAGCGATTCCCGGCATTCTGGCACAGACCTGGTTCTTTGGCTGGGGTGCATTGATCAATCTGGTCTGGTGTTCCCTGATAGCGCTGGGAGCGGAAGCGCTGATTCTGAAGATACGAAATCGCCCTCCGGGCTTTTTCCTGTCCGACGGCAGCGCCATCGTTACTGCGGTTCTGATGGCACTGGCTCTGCCACCCTTTGCCCCCTGGTGGCTGACCCTGACCGGCGTATCCTTTGCCATTATCATTGGCAAGCAACTGTACGGCGGACTGGGTAATAACCCGTTTAATCCTGCCATGCTCGGTTATGTGCTGCTGCTGATCTCGTTTCCACAAGAGATGACCCAGTGGCTGGCACCCAATGGCCTGGAAGGTTATGTTGGCAGCTTTGCCGATGCCTTTAATACGATTTTCCCGATCTTCGGACAGGGTGTTCAGCTGGACGCCATCAGTATGGCAACTCCGCTGGACATTGTGCGTGAAAACAGCACCCTGACCATGGCAGAGCTGCGTGAAGCAAACGATGCCCTGGGAACCATTGCCGGCAGAGGCTGGCTGTGGGTGAACTTAGCCTACCTGCTGGGTGGGCTGTTCATGCTGTATAAAAAAGTCTTCACCTGGCATGCTCCTGTGGGCATGCTGGTCGCCATGACGGTTATGGCAACCCTGTTCTGGGGCGGTATCGGTTCCGGTAGTAATGGTTCGCCACTGTTCCATCTGTTCAGCGGTGCTACCATGCTCGGTGCATTTTTTATTATTACCGACCCGGTCAGTAGTGCCACCAGCACAAAAGGCCGACTGATCTTTGGCGCACTGATTGGTGTACTGACTTATGTGATCCGTACCTGGGGTGGATATCCGGACGGTGTCGCCTTTGCCACACTGCTGCTGAACATGGCAGCGCCCACCATTGACTATTACACCCAGCCTCGTACCTACGGTCATAAAAAGGCTAACAAGGGACTGCCGAAGACGGATTGATGGTTATGAGTGAAACGACACCAACAGAACAGACAACTGCAAAACAGACACTGGTAAAAAGCATTGCCCGCAACAGTCTTGGACTGGGGCTGTTTGCTGTATTAACCGTCGGGCTGATCTCCAGCACCTATGTGTTCACCGAAGGTCGCATCGCCGACCAGGTTCGTGCGTTTGAAGCAAAGGCACTGATGGAAATTCTGCCGCCGAATACACACGACAATTCACTTTTGGATACCCGCATTAGTCTCCAGCCAGAACCATTGCTGGCCAATACCACGGAAAAGGATGGTTATGTCGCCTTTCGTGGCAACCAGCCTGTTGCGGTGATTCTGCCAGCCACAGCGCCAGACGGTTATTCTGGTCGTATTGAGCTGCTGGTTGGCATTTATGCCGATGGCACTCTGGCAGGTGTACGAGCGGTTAACCACAAAGAAACTCCGGGGCTGGGCGACAAGATCAATACCAATGTCACCGACTGGATTCTGGGTTTTACCGGTAAATCACTGGTTAATCCCAAGCCCGGCCACTGGGCTGTCCGAAAGGATGGCGGTGACTTTGATCAGTTTGCCGGGGCAACCGTAACACCACGGGCAGTGGTAGCGTCGGTCTACCGCACATTGAACTATTTTGCCGAACATAAGGACGCCCTGTTCAAACAGGGTTTTCAGGCAATGCACGACAGTCAGGACGTTAAAAAGGAGCAAAACAATGGCTAATGATTCTGCATCCAGAATTGCTCTGAATGGTCTCTGGAAAAACAATCCCGCACTGGTTCAGTTGCTGGGTCTTTGCCCGTTGCTGGGTGTTTCAAACAGTGTTGTCAATGCCCTGGGGCTTGGTCTTGCCACCATGATGGTGGTGATGGGGTCGAACATTGTCGTGTCCCTGATTCGGCATCAGGTCACCGACGCTATTCGTCTGCCAGTGTTTGTGATGGTCATTGCCTCGCTGACCACCTGCATTGAACTGCTGATGCAGGCTTACACCTACGAGCTGTATCGTATTCTGGGTATCTTTATTCCGTTGATCGTAACCAACTGTATTATCCTTGGTCGCGCCGACGCCTACGCTTCTAAAAACCCGGTAGCACCTGCCGCCTTTGATGGTTTGATGATGGGTACAGGCTTTGCATCGGTTCTGGTTTTGCTGGGTGCCATGCGTGAGCTGGTCGGTCAGGGGACTCTGTTCTCAGGTATGGATCTATTGTTTGGTCCAGTGGCAGAAAACTGGACACTGGTCGTATTCCCCAACTACAAACAGTTCCTGTTTGCCATTCTGCCGCCGGGAGCCTTTGTCTTTATGGGCTTTCTGATCGCTTTTAAAAACGTGATCGATAAAAAGCTGGAAGACAGGCGCAAGGCGAATGAGCCACTGAAAGAAAGTGGAAGTCGTCGTGTACGGGTGACAGGAACGATCAGTTAGACTGTGACGGCTCTTTTTTTACTGCCACTTAATTGATTTACGCAGGTTGGGAGTCGCTTCACTCGTCCCAGCCTACGAGTCAAATATAATGAACCGATGTACTAATCAAGAGTAATAGCTTCAAACTCTACTGCCGGATTCACATCCGCTTCATAATCAATGCCTTCCAGACCAAAGCCAAACAGGCTCAGAAACTCTTCCTTATACTGGCGATAGTCGGTCAGTTCAGGCAGGTTCTCGTTGGTCAGCTGTGACCACAGGTCTTTGCAGTGCTGCTGGATGTCGTCACGCAGTTCCCAGTCATCCAGACGCAAGCGGTTTTCTTCATCTGTCGGGACTGTGCCGTCGGTACGATAGAGGCGGTCAGACATCATGCGCCATACCTGTTCGATACAGCCTTCATGCACGCCTTCCTCACGCATCTTCTTGAATACCATGGCAATGTACAGGGGCATTACCGGAATCGCAGATGATGCCTGAGTCACAACGCTTTTCAGAACCGCAACGTTAGCGCCACCATTAATGGCTGTCAGTTTATCGTTCAGGGCGTTCGCGGCACGATCCAGATCCATCTTCGCCTGACCCAGCGCACCGTGCCAGTAGATTGGCCAGGTAATCTCAGTACCGATGTAGCTGTATGCCACAGTTCGGCAACCTTCAGCCAGAACACCCGCTTCTGCCAGGGCGTTTATCCACAGCTCCCAGTCTTCTCCACCCATGACCGTTACTGTGTCTTTTACTTCCTGTTCAGTCGCAGGCTCAACACTGGCTTCAAATAGTGTGTCCTTGTTGGTATCAACGGCGGTGGCCGTGTAAGTCTGACCCATGGGCTTCAGGGCTGAGCGGATCACTTCACCGCTGTCAGGTAACTTACGCACCGGGGAGGCCAGCGAATACACAACCATATCGATCTGTCCCAGGTCGTCTTTGATCAGGTCAACGACCTTCTGTTTAGCCGCATGGGAAAACGCATCGCCATTAATGCTTTTAGCGTACAGGCCCGCTTTGTGAGCAGCCTTTTCAAAAGCAGCAGAATTGTACCAACCCGCTGTACCCGGCTTACGTTCAGTACCCGGCTTTTCAAAGAACACTCCAATGGTAGCTGCGTCACTGCCAAAAGCAGCAGAAATACGGGAAGCCAGACCGTAACCACTGGAAGAACCAACCACCAGCACACGCTTTGGACCCCCTTCAAGGGCTGGCTGGGATTTAACGAACTCAATCTGATCTTGTACGTTTTTCTCACAACCGGCTGGATGGGTGGTTGTGCAGATAAAGCCACGAATCTTTGGTTTGATAATCATACGTTTTCCCTGGTAGACAGTCCGACCTTAATCGTGGCCGGTGCTCCATAAACGGAACGAGTTAACTGGAATCAGAATCAGTGCAGGCAAGAGTACCCTAAAGACCGGGCCTCAGAAAGTCTGAGGGCGTGAAGCAGGGTAACACCCTGTAAAATTGAGTGACCGCTGTTTGTTTCAATTCAGCTGACCATTAATAAACTGGTTTTTTCATTATTTTGTGCCACCTTGAAGTATGTTTTCCGGATCACTTCCGTCGCAGACTTGAAATGTCACAAACTCTGAACGTACTGAAGCAGCCCAGATCGTTTTATCTGATTTTTTTCCTTGAGCTATGGGAGCGCTTTGGTTTCTATGGGCTTCAGGCCATTCTTGCCTTTTATCTGGTGCGTCAGCTGGGCATTCCGGAGTCCGAATCCTTTATTATCTTTGGGGCGTTCAATGCTCTGACGACGGGGCTGGTTGTTGTTGGAGGCTTTCTGGGAGACAAGGTTCTTGGTACCCGGCGAACCATTGTTCTCGGAGCTCTGGTGCTAACGGCAGGCTATTCGATCATGACAATCGCTGGTAATAGCATTGAGATGGTCTACCTGGCTCTCGGTACGGTGGCTGCCGGTAATGGCCTGTTCAAGGCGAATCCTTCCAGTCTTCTGGCCAAGTGCTACAAAGAGGGCGACAACCGTCTGGAAAGTGCTTTCACCATGTATTACATGGCCATCAACATTGGCTCCTTTGTTTCGTTGCTGGCGGTTCCCTATATAGCAGACCGTTTTGACTGGGGAACCGGCTTTATGGTCAGCGTCATTGGTATGCTGCTCGCTCTGACCAATTTCTTAATGCTTCGTCACTGGGTCGCAGATTACGGCTCCGCACCAGACTTCAGTCCGGTATCTTTCCGAAAACTGATCATGGTTTGTGCTGGCGTACTGGTGACCTGCTTTCTCAATGCTTCCATTCTGAAACACATGATGATTGCTAACATTTTACTGGCAGTGATGGGGTGCGGTGTTGTGCTGATTTTCTTCAGGGAAATTCTGGCTTCTTCCGGCACTGAGCGTGGCAAGATGCTTGTTGCCCTTGTACTGATGCTGGAAGCCAGCATTTTCTGGGTAATGTACTACCAGATGCCGACCTCCCTGAACTTCTTCACCATTAATAATGTTGAAAACGTGATCTTCGGTTTTGTAATCAACCCTCTCTCTTTTCAGTCCCTGAATCCATTCTGGATCATGGTGGCGAGCCCGTTGCTTGCTTACCTCTACAACCACAACAGTGCAGCCGGCAAAACCATCAGTATGCCGGTCAAGTTTGCTGCCGGTATGGCACTAACCTCTGTCAGTTTTTTGCTGATTCCTCTGGCAGCCCGGTTTGCCAGTGATCTGGGGCTGGTCGCTCCGGTCTGGGTCGTGGGTTCTTACCTGGCCCAGGCTCTGGGGGAACTACTGATCAGCGGCCTTGGCCTTGCCATGGTCGCGCAGCTGGTTCCTGAGACTATGCATGGCTTCATAATGGGGGCGTGGTTTCTGGCGGCTTCGGCAGGCTCCGTCGTCGCTGGTTATGTAGCAGGTTTCACGGCTGTAGAAACGGATAGTGGAGCGACAGCACTGGACACCTTGCCCGTCTACAGCGCATTCTTTGAAACGACAGGAATCATTGTAGCGGCCATTGCCCTGATCATGTTTGTGACAGCACCGATGCTGAACAAGCTGATGACCTCTGAAGATTAGGCTCAGGTTGAGTCGCTGCGAAAACAATAAGCCCTCACAAAGAGGGCTTATTGTTTAACAACACGGTCTGTCAGTTCTACGGTTTACTTTGCATGACACTGGGCAGGGATTGACATGCCTTCACCGGATGCACCACTGACAATCCACTGGTTCAGCTCCTGCAGGTCAGTCGGGCTCAGGGTGCCCGCTATCTGTTTCAGCTTCATGGTGTTAACGATGTAGTCGTAACGGGCATTCAGGTAATCACGTTCTGCAACAAACAGTTTCCTCTGGGCATCCAGCACATCGGTAATGTTACGGGTACCGACTTCATAGCCACTCTGTACCGCATTCAGCGCACTTTCAGAGGACACAATACCCTGACAGCGGGCATCAACACGATCCACATCGGAGTTCACAGTACGGAACAGGTTACGGGTGCCAGAGCTGGTTTCACGCAGGCTCTTGTCAAAATTTTTCTGAACCGATTCCATCTGGTAAGTGGCTTCACGAACACGGGAAGAGGTTCCCCCACCACCAAACAGTTCCATGTTGAACTGGAGGCCAACGACGGTGGAATCGCCTTTACCCGTTGTTAGTCCACCATGCTCTCCACGGCGGTCTTTAGTAAGATGATCAGAGTTATAATTGTAACGGGCAAATGCATCAAGGGTTGGAGCGTGTCCGGACTTCTGAACCTTGATGTTGGTGTGCGAGGCTTCCAGACCTTCACGGGCCGCCTGAAGGTTCAGGTTGCCAGACACCGCACTGTTTACCCAGTCGTCAGCGCTGGCTGGCACCGGGTGGTTAACTGGCATCGTTTTTTGCAATGAACCGATTTGAGTGATGTCATGGTTGGTGATGGTGCGCAGCGCTTCATAGCTGACACGCACCTGGTTCTCGCCCAGAATACGGGCAACACGTGCCGCGTCATATCCAGCCTGGGCTTCCAGAACATCGGTTTCAGCAATCAGCCCCACATTGTAACGCTCTCGTGCCTGATCCAGCTGTTGTTTAACGGCTTTTTCTTCTGCCTTGGCAGAAATCAGGCTGTCCTCAGCACGCAGTACATTAAAATACGCTTCGGAAGTTCGCAGAATCAGAGACTGTTCTTCAGCAGAGAAACGTAGCTCGGCCTGGGCACTGATGCTTTTCGCCTGATCATAACCGTACCAGTTTGCCATACGGAACAACGGCTGATTCAGGGTCGCGCCCCAGCCATGGCCGTTGCCATTGTTTTTCATGTCTTTACCACCACTGACCTCAGATTTGCTTTTGGTGTACTGGGTGTTAGCCGACAGTGTCAGACTAGGCAGCAGAGTGGCACGACTCTGATTTTTCTTTTCCTGCACGGCCTGCATATCGTAGTGAGCAGCAGCCAGCTGAGCATCGTTCTTTTGTGCCAGATTATAAACATCCAGCAGGTTATATTCGGTTTCTGCGGCCTGAACATTCAAAATGGCGCCAGCCAGGGCCGCCAGCAGAAAACCATTAGGGGAAAGTTTGAACATTATCTCCAAATCCTTGAATAAATATAAGGCCGAAAGCTGCCATATAATGGATCGTGCAAGTCAGATGCTCAAGTTAAATTTTGGCTATTTACAGATTTTTACCTCGCTTTGCCCACTTACCCTGCAAGTGCTTGATTAACTTGGGATAGAGCATAACAGTTTGCATTATTGATTTTATGTGCTTCCCCCCCTGTGTCAGGGATATCCCGTTCAGCCGTTCCATGCCGCCTCCGAGTTTAGAGGTCTGGTCGACGATGGCCTGCAGAGTGCCGTCCATGGGATCAAGGCCGAAGTTCTTCAGGGCGGTGAAGGCATCGGCTACCTGTTGCAGCTCCAGTGGTGTGTTCTTGGTGAATTCCTTGATCCACTCAATTGCCCGGTCGCCTTCTTCGATACTGCCCATGATGGCTTTCATCTGGACTTCCAGACGTTCGAACTGCTCCCCCGTTTGCAGTACGCCCTGCATGGCTTTCTTGATGGTGTAAAAGCCTGCGCTGGCGACCACCAGGTTGCGGATATTTTAGAAGTTTTTTAGAGCTGGAACATTCAAGAGTTTTCCATATGCTACTTTTAAAAGCCAAAAGGAAGGCAGTAAAAATATGAATAAAAATGAATTGTTTTTTGGTGTTTTTGTCATCCTGTTTTCGATAACAGGTTTTGCGGGTGTTAATTGTGAACAGTGTGGGCATGAGTATGAAGGAGAAGGTTGTCCTTATGAGGAACAGCACCTACTTTTGTTTGGCCAACTAGAAGCACTTATAGGTAGTGATAATGAAAGTACCTCAGAAGCTTACTCGATGAATAGTGGTGATAGCTTTAACCACTTTTACCTCGATCCGGGTTGGGGTTCACTGCCCATGGTGACTTACCTCCCGAATGGGAATTCTGTTATATTACTTAATGCAGCTCCCCCAAAGTTCAGTGTTCATGATTCAAAACAACTATATGATTATTTTAAACTTAAAGCTGACAGATATTCTGAAGGTTCCTTGGAATGGATAAGTGTCTGGCAAGTAGCATACGCATTTGCAATGGCAGATTCCTACAATATCAATTACCTTTTTTTGGGACTGTCAGCACTAGTCAAATTACAAAGATTCAATGATGCTCTGAATCTGCTTGAATATATAAAAAATCATCCTGTCTCAAAAATAGATGCCAAAGTTATTGAGCGTATTAAGAGTCAAGAAGCTTTCATTTACTGCTGTATTGAAAAGTATCCTGAAGTCAAAGCCCGACGCCAACCCAAGTAGCGAGACATAACTTGAATTCAGGAATGTCATGCTGGGTGGTGAATGTCGGTATTAAGTAACAACAGTCCTTTACTCTTCTTCATAATAATCCGATTCAGATTGCTCATCACTTTCATCAAATCCGTCATACATTTCTGAATCGTCTTCATCCATGTCTGAATCATAATAGTCATCGTCGTCATAAGCCGACTCAAACTGGTTGTATTCAGCATCATCACCGATTTCGTCTTCCTCATTATTGAACATCATGGAGGGATCAAAACTGCCTTCGGAGTCATTTTCTGTACTTTGATTCTCCCAGCCATTTACAGTCGTATAATCAGAACCATATTCCTCGTTCGCCATAAGACTTAATGAGAAACAAACCGTCATTACGGCTAGCACTGGTCTAATCATCTCAGCCTCCTTGCTGACTAAGCTCATTGCAGCTGTTTAATAGAAAAATGCCACCCGCTGTTCATGTGGTGGCATTTCAATCCGATTTCATTAACAGTATATGCAATCAACAGGACTATATATCCTGAACTTCTTCCCAGAGCTTACGCAGGCGCTTGGCTGACACCGGAAAACGGGTTCCCAGCTGCTGGGCAAACAGAGACACCCGATACTCCTCCAGCATCCAGCGGTAAAGTGCCAGCTTTTCATCCACCAGCTTATGCTTCCGGTGAATCTCCCGGCGCTTTTCCCAACTCTGATACAGCAGCGTCAACTCTTCCGTCCACGCCCGATCTTTATTAATCTGAGCGGGCAGCTTCTCCTGACGAAGCTCAACACCCCGAAGAAAACGCGGATAATGCCTCAGCCACTCAATACCCGCATCCTGCATAAAGCCCGGATAAATCAGCTGCCCCAGGTGCGCCTTGATATCGGCCAGAGAAAACGCCCGGTCAAAGGAGATCTTACCCTTGAGGTTTTTGCTGACCGAGTGAGCGGTTTTAAATATTTTCAGCAGCAGTGTGTCGATTTCTTCAGCAAAAGGCACCAGATTACCCTTCCGCTGATCCACCAGTGCCTGAAAAGCGTCCTGATTTCTCGGCCACTCCTCCGGGCTCTGAACAAATACCTCTGAGATCAGAAAACTCTGAAGGTCATCTTCCAGCGCCCGCGCCTGAACAATCCCGGTGGTCAGCAGCTTAACCTGAGCAAGGCTTTTCATTTTGCTCAAAGCAAACTTAAGCTGGTTAGACAACTTGAACCGGAACAGTCGCGTTAAACCCTTCCGATGCTCACTGGCTGCCATTGCCTGGTCTTCAAACAGCTTCACCGCCACACTGTTTTTCTGATCCACGAGTGCTGGATAGGTTTTCAGAACCAGTCCACCCACCTTGCGAGTGATCTCCTGTGGCAGTTCACCACAGCTCCAGTCTTTCAACCCTTCCTGTTCCAGGGAGCTGTCTGTCAGTTTGCGCAGACTGTCTTCCGACTGGTTGCCAAATGTCTCTTTCAATCTGGTCAGGTCACGTCCCTGCCCCAGCACCTTGCCGTTTTCATCAATCAGACGGAAATTCATACGCAGATGTGGATCAAGGTCATCAACATTCCAGTGCTCATCCAGAATGCGAACCCCTGCCATGCGATGCAGATGATGACCAAGAATTTCAGTCAACGGCTCGTCACAGGTCGACATGGCTTCCATGGCTCCACGCACATAGTCAGGCACCGGTACAAAATTCTTACGAACCGCCTTGGGCAAGGCACGTACCAGCGCCACACACTTGTCGTACAACATACCGGGTACCAGCCACTCAAGCCGGTACTTAGGCAACAGGCGCAACGCCTGAACAGGCAGAGTCAGTGTTACACCGTCGTCAACAGCGCCCGGTTCAAAATGATAGGTTAACGGCAGCTCCAGACCCTCCCAGCGCAGACGATCCGGATATTTGTTTTCAGTCACCTGATCCGCATCATGACGCATCAGGTATTCTTTGGTCAGAAACAGCAGTTGGGGTTGTTCTTTCTCAGCGGTTGACCGCCACTTTTCAAAACCGGCACCATTATGAATGCCTTCTGGCAGGCGCTCATCGTAAAAAGCGTAAAGGGTTTCCGGGTCCACCATAATATCCCGTCGACGGGACTTGGCTTCCAGTTCATCCACCTCACCAATCAGGTCAAGGTTGTGCTGCTGGAAAGCGCCTTTGGAATGATAATGCCCTTCCACCAGCGCTTCACGGATAAATATCTCCCTGGCCACCACTGGATCAATCGCACCGTAGTTCACACGACGACGCCCGACAATAATCAGCCCGTAAAGAGTGACCTGTTCATAGGCGACCACCTGAGAACGCTTTTTCTCCCAGTGCGGTTCAAAGTAGTTGCGTTTCACCAGATGCCCCGCCAGCGGCTCAATCCACTGGGGTTCAATTTTGGCATTAACCCGGGCAAACAGACGGGACGTTTCCACCAGCTCAGCCGTCACCACCCACTTAGGTTTGCGTTTAAACAGGGTTGAAGCCGGGAACAGATAGAAGCGACGGTTTCTTGCCCCCATATAATCGGCTTCTTCATCCTTATTGCCCAGATGGGACAATAAACCTGCCAGCAATGATTTATGAACATCGCCATAACTCGCCGTTTCATCGTTGGTCTTCAGCCCGATATCCTTGCAGGCAAGCGCCAGCTGACGGTGGAGGTCACGCCATTCGCGCATCCGCATAAACGACAGAAATTGTTGTTTGCAATATTTACGCAGCTGGTTCTGGGACAGTTCCTGACGCTGTTCTTCATAACTTTCCCAGAGCTGTACAAAACTCATAAAGTCGGAGTCATCATGGTAATGCTCACGATGGCGCTGATCCGCTGCCTGCTGCTTTTCCGCCGGACGTTCTCTTGGGTCCTGAATCGCCAGAGCGCTGGCAATAATCAACAGTTCATTCAAGGCACGTTTTTTATGGGCTTCAATCAGCATGCGGGCCAGTCTTGGATCAACTGGCAATTGCGACAACTGCCTGCCGGTTCGGGTCATACGACGATCATCATTAACCGCCCCCAGCTCCTGCAACAGTTTAAAGCCGTCGTTAATCGCTTTAGAGTCCGGCGCATCCACAAACGGGAAAGCCGCAATATCACCCAGCCCCAGGCGCAACATCTGCAGGATAACCGCTGCCAGGTTGGTACGCAGAATTTCCGCATCGGTAAACTCAGGGCGGGACAGGAAATCCTCTTCACTGTACAGGCGAAAACAGAGTCCTTCCGCTACCCGGCCGCAACGACCTTTGCGCTGATTAGCCGACGCCTGAGATACAGGCTCAACGGGCAGGCGCTGTACTTTGGAACGCACACTGTAGCGGCTGATCCGGGCCATTCCCGGATCAATCACATAGCGAATACCCGGAACTGTCAGGGAGGTTTCCGCCACGTTGGTGGAAAGGATCACACGACGACCGGAGTGTGACTGAAAAATCCGGTTCTGCTCAGCCGCTGACAGGCGGGCATAAAGCGGCAGAATTTCGGTATGCGCCAGACGGGCATCCCGGAGGAACTTTGCCGTTTCACGGATTTCCCGTTCACCACTGAGAAATACCAGCACATCGCCCAGTCTGCCACTTTTACTGCCCCGCTCCAGGTCTTCAATTTCTCTTAAAGAAGCGAGAACACCCTGCTGCAGGCGCTGGTCAGCATCACGCCCTTCCAGCTCAAGTTCTTCCAGAGGCCGATAGTTTACGTCAACCGGGTAGGTGCGACCTGACACCTCAATCACCGGAGCGTTATCAAAGTGTTTCGAGAAACGCTCAACATCAATGGTGGCCGAGGTGATAATCACCTTCAGGTCAGGCCGTTTCGGCAACAGATGCTTCAGGTAGCCCATCAGAAAATCGATGTTGAGGCTGCGCTCGTGGGCCTCGTCAATAATGATGGTGTCGTAGCGGTTCAGAAAACGGTCATTCTGAACTTCAGCCAGCAGAATACCGTCGGTCATCAGTTTGACCAGAGTATTTTCGTTACCGTGGTCAGTAAAACGCACCTGGTAACCCACCTGCTCACCGACCGGCACTTTCAGTTCTTCCGCAATACGACTGGACACCGAACGAGCAGCCAGCCGGCGTGGCTGAGTATGACCAATCAGGCCATAAACACCCCGTCCGGCCTCAAGGCAGATTTTGGGTAATTGTGTGGTCTTGCCCGAACCGGTTTCACCGGCAATAACCACCACCTGATGATCACGAATGGCCCGGGCAATTTCATCCCGACGCTGAACCACAGGCAAGGCGTCATCGTATTCAACCTCAGGAATGGCAGCAGCGCGCGCCTGTGCCCGTTTAACTGAGCGCTCGATACGATCCTGCAGCTTTTTCAGTGCTGACTCATCGCTGCGCTTCAGGCGCTGCAACTGCCGCCGCAGGGGATAGCGATCCCTGATCATGCACTGGTCAATAGCACTGCGTAGCTCGTTTTTGCCGGACACTCAGTTCTCCTGCGATTTAACATCGATAGATAAAGAAAGGGCGGGATTATACCCGCCCTTTCTCTTTAAACAACATTGCTTGTAAACAACTATCAACCATCAGCGGACAGCGGACAGCGGACAGCGGTATATTAAGACGCTGCCAGCTTTTTCAACTCTTCGTCACGCAACTCACGTCGAAGGATTTTACCGACATTCGTGACTGGCAACTGATCACGGAACTCAACCTGCTTAGGTACCTTGTAGCCTGTGACATGTTTACGCAGATGAGCAATAACGTCATCACGGGTCAGTTCAGGGTTAGAAGAGACGAGAAAGACTTTAATGACTTCGCCACTGCGCTCATTAGGAACCCCAATGGCAGCACTCTGGACAATATCAGGGTGCATGGTCAACACTTCTTCCAGCTCGTTCGGGTAGACGTTAAAGCCGGAAATGCAGATCATGTCTTTTTTGCGGTCAACGATGGTGGCGTAACCTTCATCGTCAATTCTGGCAATATCACCGGTTTTCAGCCAGCCGTCCGCATCAACACTGTCGGCAGTGGCTGCTTCATTCTCCCAATAGCCTTTCATCACCTGGGGGCCGCGAACACACAATTCACCGACTTCGTTCAGGCCCAGATCATTACCTTCATCATCAATCACCTTCAGCTGGCAGGACGGCACAGGAATGCCAATGGTACCCAATTTGATGCGGTCCAGAGGGTTGATGGTGACAATCGGCGAGGTTTCAGTCATGCCATAACCTTCACAGATTTTACAACCGGTCAGCTGCTCCCAGCGTTCAGCGGTATCCATCTGTAACGCCATACCCCCTGATACGGTGTTCTTCAGGTGGCTGAAATCCATCTTGCGGAACTCTTCATTTTTCATCAGTCCCAGAAACAGGGTGTTCAGGCCAACAAACATGCTGAACGGCTTACCCCTGAGGTCTTTCATAAAGGTTTTCATATCCCGCGGATTGGTAATCAGCAGGTTATGGGCGCCTACCAGCATCCCCACCATGCAGTGAACGGTAAACGCAAAAATATGGTACAGCGGCAGAGGTGCCACCAGCAGCTCTTTACCATCTTCCAGATTGCGAGCCACCATGGCCTTGGTCTGGAACATATTGCTGAGAATATTGCGGTGCGTCAGCATCGCTCCTTTAGCGATACCCGTCGTACCACCAGTGTATTGCAGTACTGCAACCTCGTCGTCTTCCTTGCGGGCATCCAGAGGCGTATTTAAAGCCCCCAGTTTCATGGCTTGCGTAAACGGCACCGCGTTGGCTACCACATAGTCCGGCACCATTTTCTTCACATACTTAACGACGGCATTAACCAGAACACGTTTTACGGCGGGCAGCATGTCGCCAACGTTGGTAATGATGACATGCCGGATACTGGTCTTTGGCACCACACGCTCAGCCATGTGAGCCATGTTCGACAACACCACCAATGCCTTAGCGCCCGAGTCGTTAAACTGATGCTCCATTTCACGTTCGGTATACAGCGGGTTGGTATTCACTACCACCAGACCGGCACGCAGAGCACCAAACACAACGACGGGAAACTGCAACAGATTGGGCAGCATCACGGCAATCCGGTCGCCCGGACGCAGGTCGGTATGGTTTTGCAGGTAGCTGCAGAACACTCCACTCTGGTGGTGCAGCTCTGCATAAGTGAGGATTTTACCCAGGTTACTGAACACCGGTTTATCCGCGTATTTGCGTGCTGAATAATCGAGAACGTCCAGAATAGAACGGTATTGTCCGGTATCTATTTCAGATGGTACGCCATCAGGGTACTTGTCATGCCAAAAATTGCTATTAATCACTGTCGCCCTCCTTTAGCTGAGTAACAACGAGGAGGGAACCAATGCGTTGCGGCAGCTGCCCTTTAGACATAAAAATCACGAAATCCGTTACCACTCAATACGGTCAAAATTGAATCAGGTTGGGGCTGAATGCACAGGCACTTTAACTCCTGCCCAACCCCGGCGCCGAAAGGTTATCAGTTTTGACTTTTTACGAACAGGCAGGATTCGGTAAATACCCGATTGTTTCCCATAACAAAATGTTTTTTTAAACCAGCAGTTATCGCCAGTAATCAGGAACGCACTGAAGAGAACTATACTATCCGGTATTTAATGCCGCAGAGATAAGCAACCAATGTCCGTTATAAACGGAGCTTTATTTACAGATATTCGTAAGTTTCACACACCTGAATCCAACATTAATACAGCGGTCATCGTTATAGATGAATCGGATGGAAAATGGTTCAGTGAAACGGCCAAAAACCACCTTATCAGAATACAAAAACAACAAGATACTCTTCGTTTCTGCATGGGGCTGGGATGCAAAATCATTGTCGTACATGAACATTACGAACAGTTCCCAATACATATTTACAGTATTATCACAGAACCAGACTTTTCATGTATCAAACGAAGTCCGGGGGTACTGAATTCAGCGACATCCCCACCACTATTGCCTTTCCTGGAAAAGAATAACATCACAAGCCTTGTTCTTATGGGAGGTTTGTACAGTATGTGTGTGCGAGAGTCTCTGATAGGGTGCTGCTCCCTGGGGATGAGATACTCAGGTATTTTAAATCATCAAATCACAGTACTGACATCTCCAGGCTTGCTCGCAAGCTATAAACCTGAAATGTACCCACTGGAACCGAAATTTTCACCCGATGCCCGCTCATTTGAAAACATAAATCCAGATTACGTGGATAACACGAACTGGCCTCTCTTTGCATTACACCCGGGAATAAGAATCTATACCCGGCTTGATGAATAGCTCCAGACTTACTTCTATTGAAAGAAAATACGGACATACGAATGGTACGATGGTATAACTACGCAAAAATAAATGAGCCAGAATGACCATGGATCAAACAATAACTCTGCCAACTGATGACGGTCACAACATTCCGGTTTTTCAGTGGCCATGCGATCAGGCAAAAGCCGTTGTACATATCAGCCATGGACTCAGCGAATACGCACAACGCTACCACAGCCTTGCCCTCCAGCTGAACGACGCTGGTTTTGAAGTGTTTGCCCACAACCACCGGGGACACGGACAATCTGCCTCGCAAAACGCCATCTTTGCCCACAAAAGAGGCTGGGATAAAGTAGTCGAAGACCTGGACATTGTTGTACAAAGTATCAACGAACAATCTCCGGGCAAGCCTCTGTTTCTGCTGGGACACAGCATGGGCAGCTACATCCTGCAGAGTTATCTGATGCGCTATTCAGCAAGATCAGTGGCCGGGTCTGTGCTGTCGGGTTCCAACCTTGCCCCACAACCCCTGCTGACTCTGGCAAGATTCATCGCGCAGGTTGAAGGCTACCGGCAGGGAAAAAACGGCCAAAGCCCGATCATTTATGCGCTGGTATTTGGTCAGTACAACAGGGCATTCAGACCGAAACGCACAGAGTTCGACTGGCTCTCCCGGGACCCGACTGCAGTAGACGCCTATATAAATGACCCTCTATGCGGACAACGTCCCGGTAACCAGCTCTGGTACGACCTGTTTGGAGGCCTGAAATCCATTTCCTCTGTCAAGGCACTACAACAGGTCAGTGCAGAACTTCCCATACTGGTGATGGGAGGAACGCACGACCCTGTCAGCGCCCCGGCAGCACCGCCTGAAAAAAACGGACAACATAAACTGTCACAGGCGTTACAGAAAGCAGGCGTAAAAGATGTCACCCTGACACTCTATCCTGAAGGCCGCCACGAAATGTTCAATGAAATTAATCGTGAGCAGGTTGTCTCAGACCTGATAGAATGGCTTGAATCTAAAATTCACTAAAATTCAACCATTGGACTCAAAGACGTATGCGCCAGTTGGAAAACATTCCCTTTGAAGAACTCACCGTGGGCCAGGCCGATTCCCTGACCCGCACCCTGACCGAAGAAGACCTGCTGCTGTTTGCCAAAGTGTCCGGCGATACCAACCCGGTCCATCTCGATAAAGCCTTCGCAGCCACTACTCAGTTTGAAGGCCGTATCGCCCACGGCATGTGGACATCGTCCCTGATCTCCTGTGCGCTGGCCACCAAACTACCCGGGCCTGGCGGCATCTACCTGTCTCAGGAAGTGAAATTCATGCGACCGGTCAAGGTAGGCGACACTGTGACCGTCAAACTGGAAGTTCTGGACATTAACGAACGCCGGAAGCGTGCGACAGTTTCCACCAATGTCGTGAATCAGGATGGTAAAACCGTCGTAAAAGGGAAGGCTGAAATCATGCCGGCTGTTGAGAAAGTGGTGGTGGATGAATACCTCCTGCCTGAGGTTGAACTGAAGGCTTAATCTCTGCAGCCCGTTAAAGTCAGATCGCTCACTTTTCTCTCCGGATCAGGGTACAATCCCCACTTTTTCCGGATGACAGCAATGAAATGTCGACTCGGGTGCGGTGCCTGTTGCATTGCACCCTCTATCTCCAGCCCTATCCCCGGCATGCCAGAAGGAAAACCTGCAGAAGTACGCTGTGTACAACTGAACGACAACAACCTGTGCCAACTGTTTGGCAAACCGGAACGTCCAGCCGTATGCCTGAGTTTTCAGGCAGACCCAGACCTTTGTGGCACCAGCAGAGATCAGGCAATGACAAACCTGATTCAGCTTGAGGATATAACGCAATAGTCTTCACAGACAGGACACGGAACAGCGCTGCCATGGATGGCGGTCGTATTCAGTGGCTTGTCAGATTTAATGCTGTGGTTTAATGAAACTTTTCAGCTTAACAAGAGTCTGAACAAGAAATAGCCTATGGATAAAAGAGCGCACCTCAACTATGAATAAAGCAGCGTTGCCCGGTCTCGACAAGGCATGTTCCATCTGCCTGGAAGAGTTTGATACAAATACAGCCCGCAAGCATGGATGCGGAAAGTTTTATCACAGAACCTGTATTAATCAATGGATTCAGACCGAAAAAAAATCAGGGCACATTCCCACTTGCCCAAATTGCAGACAGAAACTGGATGAAGTGACTGAACCCGCGCCATCGTTAGTGCAAAGGCATATTATCACGGCAGAAGAAGTGCCTGAACCATTCTTCTTTATCCCTTCTGGAGAAGAGCAAATAGAGCCCATAAATCCTCATGAGGATGAGGGTAGTGATCAAAGCAACCCGGATTTTGACCAGCATTTCAACCTTGTCGACCTTGTCGACCTGTGGTCACTCGATCCCGATACAGACGCTTCATTATTCACCGTTGAATATAACAATCAGACAGCGACTGTGAGTTATCATGACCCGGAGGGTAATGTATTTAACACCGAATTTACGGTCACCAGAAGTTAACCGCTTCCACCAAAACCATGCAGAGTGCGCATTAGTCAGTTAGAATTTCCCCTTTGCAGTGTTATCAATAAGAATCGAGGCAAGCATGAAGCTTTCCACCTTTGGTACCAAGTTCACCACTCATTCGGGCATACTCTCGTTAATGGATGATCTTGGTAACGCTCTGGCAACAGAAGACGAAATGATCATGATGGGCGGCGGCAACCCGGCCCATATTCCTGAAGTTGAGGAAATCTTCCGTACCCGCCTGCAGCGCATTCTGAATAACCAGGGCGAATTTACCCGGCTGGTAGGCACCTATGACCCGCCACAGGGTGAAAAAGAATTTGTCCACGAAGTGGCTGCTTTCCTGAAGCGTCAGTTTGGCTGGCAGCTGAGCGAACGCAATATAGCCCTGACCAACGGCAGTCAGGCAGGCTTCTTCATGCTGTTCAACATGTTTGCCGGTGATTTCGACGACGGCTCCCACAAACGCATTCAGCTCCCTATTGCACCAGAGTACATTGGTTACACTGATGCGGGCCTTAGTGAAAACTTTTTCATAGCCACTCGTCCGGCGATTGATCACATAGCGCCTCATCAGTTCAAGTACCGGGTCGATTTCGCCAACATGACCATTGATGATTCAACAGGGGCGCTGTGTGCTTCAAGGCCTACCAACCCTTCCGGCAATGTCCTGACCGACGAAGAGGTCAGCACCCTCGACAGTCTTGCCCGCACCCACAATATTCCATTGATTATTGACGGCGCTTACGGCACCCCTTTCCCTAACCTGATCTATACCGATGCACAGCCCCAATGGAACAACAACACCATTCTGTGCCTGACGCTGTCCAAACTCGGCCTGCCTGCGGCCCGAACCGGAATTGTCATCGCTAACGAAGAAGTGATTAAAGCGCTGACTGGCATTAACGCCATTATGAATCTGGCACCCAACAGCTTCGGCAGCCTGGTCGCCCTGGACATGGTCAGGGATGACAGCATTGTTGATATCAGCAACTCCCTTATCCGGCCGTTCTACAAAGACAAGGCAGACTTTGCCATAAAATGCCTGCATCGCTACATGGACGACAGCCTGCCCTGGCAGGCTCACAAACCGGAGGGTGCCATGTTCCTGTGGCTCTGGCTCAAGGATCTGCCTATTTCCAGCCTGGAACTGTATGAACGATTAAAACAGCGTCGTGTACTGGTCGTATCCGGGCATTATTTTTTCCCCGGCATTGATGACTGGCGTCATAAACACGAATGCATTCGCATGACCTTTACCCGCGACAATACGACCGTCGAACAAGGCATTGCCATCATTGCCGAAGAAGTTCGCAAAGCCTACGCAGAATAACCCATCCATAAAGGTTCCCTGTTGACCCTGTTCAAAGGGAACCTGCCCTTGCTTTTCCTCAAATCAGTCCTAAAGTTATCAGATGCAGATTTTGCTGTTCAGAGAGTATGTCCGGAGCCTGTCCCCGATGCTGCTTCCTGTTACAACACTCTGATAACGTACGACAATGAGTCTTCATCATTGGCTAACAAGAACGTCAATGCCTTCATAAGGAAGGTCATTATGAATACCTTTATCCGGTCAAAAGCGCTGTTTATACTGGTTCCGCTTTTTGCTGTCACTCTGACCGCTGCCTCACCAGCCTACTGCCAGACCGACACGACCAAACGTCCAATTCCGCTGGAACAGATCATCAGCCAGATGCGTAAACAACATGGTAACGTTGTCGTTTATAACACACGCCTTATTCAGGAGGACCGGCGTACTGTTCGTTTTATTGACTTTACTCCCGAGTTTAAAGCCAGCCGTCAGGGAATGCAGCGCCTGGTGGTTGATGCCTTCACCGGTAAAGAGATTGAACTGGCCACCATGCGCTTCCCGATGTCTCTGGAAAAAATTCTGGTTAACCTGCGCAAAAAACACCAGATTGCCAATATCACTAAAACCTGGATTGAAAACAATCAGGGTAACGAGATTCGGGTAGTCGAATTCACCGATACCAGAAAAAAACACTGGCATGCAGAAACGGATGCTTACACTGGTCTGCTACTGAATGAACACACGTTCGAGCTCAAACTATCCGGTAACCAGATTCCGCTGAGTGATATTCTTAACGACGCTCGCAAAGCCCACAAAAATATGATCATCCTGAGAACAACTTCAAAAAACCGTAACAACGTTCCAGTCAGAGAGATCGTTTATCTAGATGAAAACCGCTATCGAAAACACCTTATTGTTAATTCAATCACAGGAGAAACCATTAGTGACCAACTGGCGACAACTTCGCTCTACTAACAACAGCTCTCAACATCTGAGTGTAAATTAAATTTACATATTAAGTATTTAATCCCATTAAAATCACACAGTCATAGGTGCCAACTCACCTCAAGAACCAGCAAAGCGAAAACACAAAGCGCGAGAAGCATAGATAGGACTTACGCACCTGAAAATGTTCGATGGTTGGTAATTTTCGCGCTGAAGAAAGCGGTTAACGCTATCGTGAGAAATGGCAGTCACTTCTGCCAACCTTGTGCATGTTGATGATTTAGGCTCGCTGATCAAAAATCCCATGTATTGTGGAAGTGTGCATTTTGCAGTTGTTGGGCGAGTAGTACTTCTCACTTTCGTCCCTGAAAGATAGTCATTTGTGGCTGCTATCAAATTTTAAAGCCTGCTGTCAATGCGTAAGTCCTAATGGAGCCCCTGAATAAGCGCTAAGCCATATCACTACGCAAACGTATTTGTACGTAATGCTATCTACATACGTCAACGATAGTCTATACCCACTGTGTTCCATCCGTAAGCGATATGTGTTTTTACAGCTCTGCATACCGGGTTATTTAGAAATTATTTTATCAGCATAGCGAGTGCACGCTACTCTACCCGATATTACCTATTCGCATACAGGATCTGGACATCAGACCTGAGGCGATAGAAGATGTTCGATTCTGCGATTAGGACTGCAAACAGCAGCCACTCAATCAGCGATCCAACTTTTCTCTGTATCCGGAGTTTACCGGGCATTTGTTCCCGAATCTCCTGACAGGAAACTGATTAAAAAAGAGCAATATTATGGATTTCAGACTGAAAAATCGTCACTTCGTCAAACTTCTGGATTTTACTTCCGAAGAAATCAACGGCCTGCTGACACTATCCCGCGAGTTAAAAGCCGCGAAGAAGTCATGCGAAGAGCCTTGTTTTTTACAAAACAAAAACATTGCACTGATTTTTGAAAAAGCCTCCACCCGCACGCGCTGTGCTTTTGAGGTGGCTGCTTTTGACCAGGGAGCCAATGTCACTTACATTTCCAGTGGATCACAAATGGGAAGTAAGGAGTCCGTCAAAGACACAGCCAGGGTGTTGGGACGCATGTATGACGGCATAGAATTTCGCGGACATTTACAACAGCACGTCGAAGAACTCGCCAGGTTTGCCGGTATTCCCGTATGGAACGGTCTGACCAACGAATGGCATCCAACCCAGATTCTGGCCGATTTTCTGACCATGATTGAACACGGCAATGGTCGTCCGCTGAACGAACTGAAACTCTGTTATGTGGGTGACGGGCGCAACAATGTCGCCAACTCACTTCTGGTGGGTTCAGCTAAAATGGGTGTGGATTTCCGAATCGCTGCTCCGGCTGGTTTTGCTCCTGATGAGGCCCTGGTTGAGCAATGCCAGAGCATCGCCAGAGACTCAGGTGCCAGACTCACTATTACTGAATCGGTTGAGGAAGCCGTCGCCGATTGCGACTTTATTTACACCGATGTCTGGGTCTCCATGGGCGAGCCGATGGAAGCCTGGGAAGAGCGGGTAAAACTGATGATCCCCTACCAGGTCAACCAGACCATGCTGGAGCAGACCGGCAATCCGGATGTTCGCTTCCTGCACTGTCTGCCTGCGTTCCACAACGACGAAACCACTATTGGTCAGGAAATTGCGGAACACTTCTTCAAAGGAGAAAAGGGCATGAACGGTCTGGAAGTGACCGAAGAGGTTTTTGAGTCTGAACACTCCATCGTGTTTGATCAGGCCGAAAACCGGATGCACACCATCAAGGCTGTTATGGTGGCAACGCTGGGTGATTAATCTCCCGGCTTTCCCAACGGCCTTGACTGACCGGAGATATTCCATGCTGGTAGTCATTGCCCTGGGAGACAGCGCGATTGTGCAGAGAGATCAACCTCTCAATTCACATGCGCTGCGACAATGCATTCAACACGCAGCCCAATGCATTGCCGAAATAGCGAACCAACATCAAGTGATATTGCTGCACGGCAATGGCCCGGCAATTGGCCTTCTGACCCTGATGAATGGCAATTGCGCCGACCTGAACACCGGCACTGCCGATGTTCTGGGAGCCCAGGCCAGGGCAGTGACGGGCTTCCTGCTGGAGCAGGCGCTGAGAAACCAGCTGCCGCAACAGTCATTTTGCAGCATGTCGCACCTGACACTGGTTGACGCTGACGATCCGGCAATGATACATCCGACACGTTATGTTGGACCATTGTACAACAGAGTACAGGCACAACTGGTACAGGAGCAGAACCCGGACTGGGTACTGAAGCAAACAGGAAGACTTTATCGCCGAATGATCCCTGCTCCGGAACCAAAAGGCGTCCTGGAAATGGCGACCCTGAAACATCTGGTCGCCGCTGACAATATGTTCGTTATCTGTGGCTGCGGCGGCGGTCTGCCCGTCCGAAAAAGCACAGATAACCGCATCAATGGCGTCGAAGCCATGGTTGACAGAGATGAAACCGCCGCATTAATTGCGCGCACACTGAACGCTAATGCATTGCTGCTGCTATCGAGCATTGATGCCGTTTCAGACAAGCCCGGTCACCCGGAAGCAAGACTGATTCGCACCATTACCGTTACCCATCTTGAGTCACTGGGATTCAATGACACGGCGATGGCTCCAAAGGTGAAAGCAGCCAGTGGCTATCTTGCTAAAAACGAGCTTGCTAAAAACGAGCTTGCTAAAAACGAGCTTGCTAAAGATAAATTAGTCGACCGCCAGTTAAACGACAGTCGACGATTTTGTGCAATAGGCAATCTGCACAACGCTGCCAGTGTACTTTCCGGTCAGTCCGGAACCCGGGTCTGCGCATCAGCGCCTTCTTCGTCCGAAGGCGCTGAGATTGTCTACTATTGAGAGATTTTGGGTTGTCCTCACACCGAGATTTTCTGAAAACCTGTAAGACGTTTGTTTTACATTGTTTGGGGTTGTTGCAAAGGTTTGGAGCCTTTTCCATAAACGATTTGTCATGACACCTGTTATGACAAATCGTTAAAAAATTGCTCCGTTCTTTTGCAACAGCCTCAATTGAGGGCATTGGTCTTAGTGCTTTTATCGTTCGATCTCGTTCGATCTCGTTCGTTCTCGTTCGTTAGAGGTGCTGTATTTTCCATGGAGCCAGAAAGGCCTGAGTCCCCTCACTGACTCAAGCCCAACCGGCTCCGAGCAGTACAGAGGAGCAGAGATGCCCCAGAGCTTATTGCGATACACCAACATTCTCAGCATTGTTGGTGATTTGATTCGCGTTCAAGTGCCGAACCTGTCGGAAGGCAATGCCCGAGCCAATTATGGCGATCTGGCATTGATTGAACAGAATGGTCAACCCTACTCCATGGCCGAGATCATCAAGATCGACCATGAAGAGGTTTCCCTGCAGGTATTCGCAGGCACCAAAGGTCTGTCTACCGGTGCCGCCGTATGCTTTTTGGGTGAGCCAATGAAGGCGACCTACTCTCCGAACATCCTTGGCCGTATCTTTAATGGTGCTGGTGAACCGATTGACGGTGGCCCTGCACTGGAACAGGATCCCAAGGTGGAGATCGACGGTCCTTCTGTAAACCCTGTTCGTCGTGTATTGGCGTCCCGCATGGTGCGTACCAACGTACCAATGATCGACGTATTCAACACCCTGGTAGAGTCCCAGAAGATTCCTATTTTCTCTGTAGCCGGTGAACCGTACAACCGCTTCCTGGCACGTATCGCGATTCAGGCTGAAGCCGACGTGGTTGTGTTCGGCGGCATGGGTCTGATCTTCGACGATTACCACTTTTTCCGTAACGAGTTTGAAAAGGCGGGCGTATCCTCCCGTACCGTTATGTTCACCAACCAGGCCTCTGACCCAACGGTAGAACGCCTGCTGACTCCGGACATGGCGCTGGCAGTGGCAGAACACTTCGCCGTAGAAGAGTCCAAGAAAGTACTGGTACTGCTGACCGACATGACCTCCTACGCTGACGCGATGAAGGAAATCGGTGTAGCAATGGACAAGATTCCTGCGAACCGTGGTTACATGGGTGACCTTTACTCCCAGCTGGCGAAGCGTTACGAAAAAGCCTGTGACTACAAAGGTGCGGGTTCCGTTACCATTCTGGCAGTCACCACCATGCCGGGTAATGACGTTACTCACCCGGTACCGGACAACACCGGCTACATCACCGAAGGTCAGTTCTATCTGCACGACGGTGTACTGGATCCGTTCGGCTCCCTGTCCCGACTGAAGCAGATGGTTCAGGGTAAAGAGACCCGCGACGACCACTCACCGATCATGAACACCATGATCCGCTTCTACTCCGACTCCGTGAATGCCAAGCAGAAGCAGGCTATGGCGTTTGAACTGTCCAGCTATGACCTGAAAACCATCCGGTTTGGCGACCTGTTTAAAGAGCGCTTTATGTCTCTGGATGCAGCCATGAGCCTGGAAGACGCTCTGGACCTGTGCTGGGAAACTCTGGCGGAATGCTTTGAACCGGGCGAGACCCTGATGAAGCAGAGCCTGCTGGAGAAGTACTGGCCCGGCCTTTCTGATGAAGAGCAGGCTGCCGTCGGTGTCGAGGGCAAAACCGCCGGGGCTGATAAAGTAGCCGCAGCAGCAGAGGCATAAACCATGGCCAAGGTAGCCCTCAACAAAAGTTCGCTTAACAAAGAAAAGCGCAGCTTAAAAACGTACAACCGTTACCTGCCGGCGCTGGAACTGAAGCGCCAGCAGCTGATGGCTGAACGTAAGAAAGCGGAAGAGGCACTGGCTGAGGCTCGCACCGAACTGGCTGACGTTGAGCGTCTGGTACAGGCACAACTGCCGATGTTGGCTCGCGCCGACGTTCCGGTAGAAAACCTGGTTCGTGTAAAAAACGTCAAACTGATTGATGAAAACATTGTCGGTACAACCGTACCTGCCGTGGGCAACATCGATATCGAACTGACGCCCTACAGCGACCTGGCCAAGCCTCACTGGGTGGATTTCCTGGTGGAACTGCTGCAGAAGATGGTACGACTGCGTGTTGAATATCAGGTACGCGAACTGCGTTACGCTGAACTCGACAAGGCAACCCGTACCACTTCGCAGCGGGTTAACCTGTTCTCCAAGGTACTGATTCCTCAGACCAAGAAGAACATCCAGAAAATCCAGATTTACATGTCCGACCAGGACCGCGCCAGCGTTATGAACGCCAAGCTCTCCAAGGGCAAGGTGTTGGCGCAGGAAGCCAAAGCGGCAGCGGCTGGCTGAGCGGTGACACCTGGTAAAGAGAGGCATTCTATCTGGGGATAAGACATGGCTATAAAACAACTTAACAAGATCACCCTGTACGGGCCGAGCCAGGATAAGGCTCATGTCCTACAGGGACTGCAGGCGATGGGCTGCCTGCACCTGATCCCGTTGACGGATCAGCCTGCAGAAGCCTCAGTGCGACTGCAGCCAGCGGAAGCCAGCGAAGCACTGGCCTGGCTGGAACGGGCGCCCAGAACAAGACGACAGGTGAAGGACAAGTCCATAGCGGACATCGACACGGTAGTGCGTGAAGTACTGGATAACAAATCCAGTACCCGCGAAGTGAGCGATGCCCGTGACAAGCTGGAAGAACGTATCCGGGACGTTCGCCCCTGGGGTGAATTTAACTTCCCGAAACTGTCTGAACTCGACGGACAACGCCTCTGGTTCTACGTTCTTCCCCTGGGCGAACAATCGGCCCTGGATAGCATAGAGCTACCCTGGCAGATTATGGGCAAAGACCAGAAGCACGTTTATGTGATCGTGATCTCCGACCAGGAACCGGCAGAAGATCTGCTGCCTGTCGTACGCTCACGGGTAGGTTCAGTGCCTCTGTCCCGTCTGGAAGATGAGCTGGAAGAGTCCAAACAGCTACTGGAAGACCTGTACTCTGAACGCGAAGCCCTGACTCGCTGGAACTACCTGCTGGGTCAGGCGATTGCAGCCCGACAGGATGCCGCAGAGCTGGCAGAAGCCCAGAGTACCACTCAGGATGAACAGGAGTTCTTCCTGGTACAGGGCTGGATTCCTGAAAGCGAACGTCAGGCAGCAGAAGCGTTCTGTATAGAGAACGGTGTCGCTGCCCTGTTTGAAGAACCGACCGAAGACGACAAACCGCCGACCCTGCTGGAAAAAGCTTCCGGTACCGGTGGTGGCGCCGATGCCCTGGGCTTCTTCCAGACCCCGAACTATCGGACCTGGGATCCGGGCAACGTGGTGTTCTACTCGTTCTCGCTGTTCTTCGGCATGATCATGTCCGATGTGATGTACAGTTTCCTGTTCGGTCTCATCGTGTACATGTCCCGGGGCAAGCTGAAGCAGTCAGAAGCAGGCTCACGCCTGATGAACATGGCGTACTTCATGTCCGCCGTGGGTATTGTCTGGGGTGTCATGATTGGCAGTTACTTCGGCGTTTCGCCGGAAGGCGGGATTCTCGGCGATATCGCCTTCGTGAACCTGAACGACTATGGTGCGATGATGAAACTCTCCGTATTTGTCGGTGTAGCGCACCTGGTCGTTGCCAATGTCATGACCGCCTGGGTCAACCGCTCAAGCAGTTATGCCCTGTCCCCCCTGGGGTGGGCGCTGGTCATGAGCGGTGGCCTGAGCACCTGGTTTGGCATGTCCGGCACACTGCCGGAAACCTTTGCCGACCTGTTCGGTCCGGGCATGATGGCAGTGGGTGGCGTGTTCATCTTCCTGTTCACCAGTACCCGTAAGGTTCGCTCGGCCGGTGATCTGCTCCTGCGTGGTCTGGATGGTCTGAAAGCGGTCTACAACATCACATCGGCCTTTGGCGATGTGCTGAGTTACATGCGTCTGTTCGCGCTCGGCCTGTCCGGTGCGTCCCTGGCCATGACCTTTAACTCGCTGGCGATGGACGTACTGAACTCCAGCCCGGTCATCGGGGTGCTGTTTGCAGGTCTGATTCTGCTGCTGGGTCACGTTCTTAACTTCGCTCTGTGTCTTATGAGCGGCGTGGTTCACGGCATGCGTCTGAACGTTATTGAATTTGTTAACTGGGGTCTGTCCGACGAGGGCTACCCGTTTAAAGCATTTAGTAAGAAAGAGGATTGATAATGGAAAACTTGATTATTGCACTGGGCTGGTTGGGTGTCTTCGCTCCTGTTGCGCTGGGCGCGGTAGGTTCTGCGATTGGTTGTTCGGTGGCTGGTCAGGCAGCCTGTGGCGCCATGCTGGACGTAGAAAGCGGCTACGGTAAATTCGTTGGTCTGTCTGCGATGCCATCTTCTCAGGTTATCTACGGTATCGTTATCATGTTCACCCTGAGCGGTCTGGGCGTGAGCGAAGCGACTGCTCCTGGCCTGTTCGGTATCGGTCTGCTGACAGGTGTTGCCCTGATGTACTCCGCAACCTACCAGGGTCAGGCGGTTGCTGCTGCGATCAACGCTTCCAAGAACAAGCCTGAAGTATTCGGTCTGTCCATCGCACCAGCTGCGATTGTAGAAGGTTTTGCGGTATTCGCATTCGTATTCGCTCTGGTTATGGGTCAGTCCATCGCCGGCTGAGCCATCCCGTGATGATGCTGAACCGATGCTTTCCATAAAAGCAACGGTTCAGCCAATGGAAATCAGAGGAAATACACTATGACTGCAGCGATACACCCCGAAGGTAAAGCGTCCGTTGGCGTTCAGGAACTGATTGAAAAACTGCGCAAGCAGGGTGTTCAGAACGGCCGCACCGAAGCGGACAAAATTATCAGCGACGCCGAGGCTCAGGCCGCCGAGCTGATCAAAGAAGCACAGACCCGAGCTGACGCCATTGTCGGCAAGGCTCGTGAAGAAGCAGACTTCATTACCAAAGCCGGTAAGGAAGCCCTGCAACTGGCAGAACGCAATGCCATCCTGGAACTGAAAGACTACCTGCTGGAGCAATTTTCCCAGCAAGTGACTGCGGTGGTCAGCAGCTCCATGGAAAAAGAAGAACTGCTGCAGAAGATGATTCTGGAAGTGGCTGGCGAAAACAACCTGCGTGGCGAAGACAACGTTGAAGTGGTTCTGCCCCGCAGTGTGATTGGTGTTGACCAGCTGCGTGAACACCCGGAGCTGGTGCAACAAGGCCCGCTACTGGAGTTTGTGACCAGACAGGCTGCCGACATGCTGGGCGAAGGTGTCACCTTCAGCATCGACGACAAGACCGGCATCGGTTTCCGTCTGAAAGACAAAGACATCGAAGTCCAGCTGGACGATGAAGCCGTAGCTGCCGTACTGCTGCGCCACCTGCAGCCACGTTTCCGCGCACTGCTGGAAGGCATCGTTAAATAACGCCGGTTGGGACGGGCAAAGCGCCCGCCCCAACCCGCGCAAGTCAAGGAGCATGAAATGGCAGAGAATGCCTACTACACCTTGCTGACATCGTTGCCGCATATCGACTCGCTGTTTGACAGCAAGATCACACCGATCTCCCGTCTGCAGCTTGATCGTCGACTGTCCATGCTGTCCACGGAAGATCGGGACACCCTGATCAAGGTGGAACAGCTTATGCACTGGAGCCACCTGGGCGAAGATGTCGACGAAGCGGCGCTGATCCGTCTGGCTGCGCGCCTGAGTTCCGAGCTGACCAGCGACACTCTGAAAGAACTGGTGGACTGGCGACTGGACATGCGCACCGTGGTGGCAGCCCTGCGCCGCAAAATGCGTGGAGCACAGGCTCCGGGCGATCCTCAGTGGAGCTACGGTTCCCGTTACGCTTACATCCGCCGTAACTGGAGCAACCCGACCCTGGGGCTACAGCACGCCTTCCCATGGATTCCAACCGTTATCGAGTGCCTGAACAAGCAGGACTACCTGACGCTGGAAAAGACTCTATTGGAAGCCGTGTGGCGCAAACTGGACGACGCTAGTCGCAAGCATAGCTTCGATTTTGAAGCCGTTATTATTTATGTGCTGCGCTGGAGCCTGGTTGCCCGCTGGACCGCCTACGATGGCGAGCAGGCAATGGAGCGTTTCCGCGAGCTAACCGATCAGGCACTGGGCGAATTCGTCAAGCAATTGCCCGGCTCTGCCGCCTGATTCGGATTACTGGATATTGAAGTATGAGTGAACAAGCAAGTACTGAAGTAAAACTTGAGGCAACTGCCCGGGTCGTGGCAGTGATGGGCGATATCATCACCATCGAAAGCACCAGCGAAAAACCGCTGGTAAAAAACGAAGTGGTGTACGTTCTGCCAAGCCGCCGTTCCAACGAAGCCGTAGACGAACAGCTGATGGCAGAAGTTCTGCGGGTACGTGGCAATACCGCTGACATTCAGGTGTTCGAAGACACCCGTGGTGTTGCTGTGGGCGACGGTATCATCCAGACTGGCCAGCTGCTGTCTGTGGATCTGGGTCCGGGCATCCTGGGCATGATCTACGACGGTCTGCAGAACCCGCTGGAGCGTCTGGCTGCCATTCACGGTAAGTTCCTGCAGCGCGGTGTTGCAGTAGAATCCCTGGACCGCGCCCAGACCTGGGCCTTCACCGCTGTTGCCAAGATTGGCGACAAACTGCGTGCCGGTGAAACCTTCGGTACTGTGCCGGAAGGTCGCTTCACCCACAAGATCATGATTCCTTTCGACACCGACGGCGAAGTGGAAGTGGTATGGATTCAGGAAGGTAGCTTCTCTGTTGATACCGTTGTTGCCCGCGTGAAGAACGAGCGTGGTGAAGAAGTCGAGCTGACCATGTACCAGAAATGGCCGGTACGTCGCTCTATTTCCGAGACTCTGCAGAAGAAAGGTAAGACGACCCGCCAGTACCCGAATACCCCTCTGGTGACCACACAACGTATCGTCGATACCTTCTTCCCGATTGCCCGTGGTGGTACGGGTTGTATTCCTGGTCCATTCGGTTCCGGTAAGACCGTTCTGATGCACTCGTTCTCCCGTTACAGTAACGCCGATATCGTTATCGTGACCGCCTGTGGTGAACGTGCCGGTGAGGTGGTAGAAACCATCGAAGAGTTCCCGCACTTGCAGGATCCGACCACTGGTGGCGCTCTGATCGACCGTACCGTGATCATCTGTAACACCTCCTCCATGCCGGTAGCGGCTCGTGAAGCCTCCATCTACACAGGCCTGACCCTGGGTGAATACTACCGTCAGATGGGTTACAACATCCTGGCACTTGCTGACTCCACCTCCCGCTGGGCGCAGGCGATGCGTGAAACCTCTAACCGTCTGGAAGAGATTCCGGGTGAAGAAGGCTTCCCGGCGTACATGGACTCCGCCATCAAGGGTGTGTACGAGCGTTGCGGCGTTATCACCAACGAAGAGGAACAGGAAGGCTCCCTGACCATGATCGGCTCTGTATCACCAGCCGGTGGTAACTTCGAAGAGCCGGTGACTCAGGCCACCCTGGGTACCGTTAAGACCTTCCTGGGTCTGTCTTACGACCGCGCTTACAAGCGTTTCTATCCGGCGATTGACCCGCTGATCTCCTGGTCCCGTTACCTGGATCAGCTAAAAGACTGGTACGGCAACAACCTGTCTCCGGAATGGGTAGAAGACGTTAAGGAAATGCAGAAGCTGCTGGTTCAGGGCGACAGCATCAATCAGATGATGCAGGTAACCGGTGAAGAAGGTGTGACCCTGGAAGATTATGTGACCTTCCAGAAATCCTTCCTGCTGGACATGGTTTATCTGCAGCAGGACGCCTTTGACGATGTCGACAGCAGCTGCCCTCTGTCTCGCCAGAAAGCCTGCTTTGAACTGGCTGTCAGCCTGATTCGCCAGAACTACAACTTCGCTGATAAAGAAGTGGCCCGCGATTACTTCGTGAAACTGACCGGTCTGTTCAAGAACCTGAACTACTCTCACGACGGATCTCCGGAATACAACGGTTATATCCAGAAGATTGAAGAGCTGCGTAGCCAGTTTATTGGTTCAGCTAAAGCGGCATAATTCAGACAACCGCTTGAATTGAAAAAAGCCACAAACAGTTTCCCTGTTTGTGGCTTTTTTTTTGCCTTTTTACCAAAAAAATCAATCTTATTATAAATCCATATTTTTTATTCTAAATTCTGCTATCAGTACTGCCTCCTTCTCCTGTCCAATCTTAGGGGGATAATTCCCGATAATTCGAAGTCAAGCAAATCAAAATTGTCAGTACCGACTTGCAGCTATCCCATTTACTGCTAAAAGTTTTTGTTTGAAGCCAAATTGTTCATGCAAACGCTTTGTAATTTTTCAGCAGTCTGAGGTAGTAGAATGAGCAACGAACGTCCGAGCTTTATGAGAAGTGCCATTGCAGCGGCGATTAGCTCGTCATTCATTTGTACCGCAGCCTTGTGTAATGATTTTGAGATAAAAACCTTCACCTGGGACGCGAAAAATTCAGGCTTTAATGAAGGGTCTGCCAAAGTCGAACTGGCTCAAACAGACAGTGAAGGTAGCTCTTTCAAGCAGACTATCGGTCAGGCATCCAGGCTGGATGAAAAGAACATGCCTTATTTCAGGCTTCTGGATAAAAAACTGAAAGATTCAGGGGTTGATGTCGTAGTCGAGACAGAAAACAAAGTGACAGAAGAGAAAGGTCAGCTCGCCAGTCACTTTACAGTCAGTATCCAGAAAAATGGAAAAAGTGCTATCAAGATGTCTCGCAACTTAGAATCCGGCGAGACCACATTTTCAATACAGAAAAAACTCCGTAGAGGCCAAAATTTTCATAACGAATTAACGACTTATTTGAAAAAAAAATCTATCAGAACGTTGACTGTTGATGATACGGAAGTCGCGGCCCCCAGTGCTGCAAAAGTCATCTTTGAAAGATTAGCTGCCAACACCCATGCACTGACTCACAAAGGTGTTGATGATTTCACAGAAATAGTCATACACCTTAAAGGTATATCCGATAGCCCTTCATTTATAAACACTGCCTCATCTGCAGCAGAGTCACCTGATACTGCCACTATGGTTGACGTTGATGGTGCCATCGCTGCCATGATGACGGCTTACACTCAGAGTTATCTGGCAGAGTCGGGTGATCCGAAAAAAACTCAGGCTTTACTGAAGTCGATGCTGAGTAATCAGCCAGGCTTTATGGTGGGAGCCAAAGACACTTCTCATCTTGCACAGTTTGAGGATGTCCCGGTTTTTCTCATTCATCAGACCGAAGGCAGCACCCCCAGAGAGATCGAATTAATTCCCCACTCAGCCGCCGCAACTGTCCTTCTTGAGCGACACAAATACCAACAGCCAACCGACAGCTATCAGGATATTACGCTGTCAAGGTCGTCTGCCAAGGATTTGCGAAGCAAGGCTTCTGCGTCTCAATTGCAGCGACTTATCAAGATGAAAGCTCGCAACAAGCACTCAAGTGCTCTGCCCGAAGAGCTGGAGATACAGAAACTGGCTTCTGATCAGGAACTGCTTTTTCTGTGTGGTGCCAAGCTGAGTCACGAGACAAGTTCAAAATCCATGATGACTCTAACGAGCCAGGAGCAAAGTCGGACCGCTCAACGGATGAACTCGAAATCATTACTGACTTACCTCCGCAGTCAGTTTATGAACCATCCCGAAGTTGGGGGCTTTGTGATGGGTGCCGATTTCGAAGAGGCTGTCACTATCCATATGGCTGAACGGGGTGGGACAGCAGATGATCATAAGGACGGCCTCGATCAGACTGATTCGATCTTCAAAAAGAGACACAGATCCAGCAAGCAACAGATCAATGATCATCAGGACAGCCTCGATTTTATTGATGCGTTCTACAGAAAGACACACAGATCCAGCGAGCAAAGGGTCAATGATCATCACAACGCGGCAGAAGCAAAATCATTCGACAAGTATATTCAGGATCTCGCTCAAAAACTGGATCAATTAGTTAGCGAGAAGGAAACAATACAGAAAGAGCTGGAGCAAGCGCTCAGCAATGAGAAAGATGTACAGAACCAACTGCAAAAGAACAAGGAGGAAATGGCTGCCGGAAGTGTCAATCTCGAACAGTTAAAACAGGATAACGCTCGCCTGACTCAGGAACAGCAGGAATTAGCTGACAATAAAGAAGTTTTACAGGCACAACTGAAAAAGACCAGGGATGATCTTGTTGCTGGAAATGCCAATCTGGAAAAATTAAAGCTCGATAACACACGTCTGGCTCAGGAACGGCAGCAATTGGCTGACAATAATGACAATATACAGAGACAACTGAAAGAGAGCAGGGATGATCTTGATAATCACCTGGAAGAATTAAAGCAGATAGAAAAGATACAGAATGACGAATTTATAAAACAGGTTATAGATGACGTTCAACAGGCTCTTGCCCAAGAGGCTGACAAAAGCAAAGAGCTACAGTCCAATCTAGATACGATAAGCAAATTGCCCGGTACAACAGAAGGTAACCGCGATGATAGTTTTCATCCCGATTCTACCCGATATGTGAGAGGAGACACTGCCGGTCTGCTTCATCCGGACATTGTCAGTCACGATGACATTTTATCTAATAACGAATTTCTGACGCTGCAACAGCTGAACTTACCCAAACACATGCCGCCTGACGAAGTTGTTCAAAGGCTGAAGGACATGGCTCCCCTGATGGAGCATTTTGATGGTGAGAGTTCCATAACTCTGGATCAGTTTGCCGACAAATTACCTGACCTCCAGAAACACTATTTTCTGCCCTCCCGGCAAACAGGCGAATCAGGGCAACTTAACCCGGAACTGGAAACAGAATTCGAACAGTACGTTAAAGAAAGTTTCGGCGCTGATGACCCAGCCCCTTTTGTTAACGTTATAGAAAATTTCAACCCTGAAGATGTTCTGAAATTTGGAGTCTATGTCAGAGCTATCAAAAAAATAACTACGCCTCCAACCGAACAGCCACTATTACAACGCCTCAATAGCTATCACATGATGTCCCTGCAGGTCGATGGGCTTGATCACGAAACGCTATCGACGATGTACGAGTACTATAAGCGCGCACCTGAAGAATACTCGGTTATGTGGAACCAGGCAGAGCGGAACAGACTTCAAAAATGGCTAGATGGAACTATCTTCGTGCCTGATGCAGAGGAGCTGAACGACTTCCCTGCATCCCGGTATCTTCCAGACAAAAAACGTCTGAACACTCTTAAAGATATCGCTTCCTATTCTCCCTCACTGACCGCTGAAGCACTTGCCAGCTACGTTCAGGCAGCGGGCAAAGTGATGTATTTCCTGTCTCCTGATCAGCTCGTTCAGTTGCAGCTTGAACTGGAACAAGCCCCTGTACCACAGCAAGCGGATGCCAGTGACTACTCTGTCGTTGAAGATCAATACAAGGAGATTGCACTGCGTTTCAAGATGCCAGAAGCAAGCTGGGAAGACCTGCTTACACTAGCCAGACAACCAGCTGGCTTATGGGAGCATACGTCTAAAGTCATTCAGGAAAATGGTGGAACTAAAGCCGTTCGCCCCGATCATGTCACACCTGAAGAAATGAAGCTGGCGCAATCGACTTTTGATTCAATAACCGTTATTAACACAAGAACATTAAAGGCGCTAAACCCTGGTGCTTATGCAACAAAATTGACAGCACAGGAAATATTACAGGAAGAAACAAATCGTCGTATGAAGGGGCTGACAAAAATTGCCACCGACTCTATCGTCTTCACCTCAGAGCAACTTCAAAGCTACCCTGGTAACAGCGACCTTCTGGACAGAAACTGGGTAGAACCGCTAAAAGCGTTCTATCAAAAACTGGAGGGCCGATTCAACAGAAGAGAGATTGTGCAATATGCAAAACTCCTTGCCAGTTTTTCAGCGGATGAATACAACAGCCTGATTAATACGATCAATGGCGTTATAGATCTGGTTGATCCCAACGAAGGAATTCGCCCCGGGAGTGAAGTTGAATTTGATGATACGCTCACGGGCGCAGCGCTGAAAGACAAGTCAAGAGAAGTTCTGAACTATATACAACTGGCAGGTGAAAACAGTCGAGAGTATCTGGAAGAATTTAAAGTAGAAACTCTGTCTCTTGCTCAACACCCACAAGCTAAAGTGCTGACCGTCGGGCATATTGAAGTAGCAATGCAGGAAGCCGATCCCCAAAAAATTATGGATCAGAGGCAGGTGCTGCGGGACAATCCAAAATATTATGACTTCATGGCAACCAAGCCTGCTGCCCGCTACTGGCTGAGTAAAAATCCTGAACTGCTTTTTGATCCTGAAGCCATAGTAACGCCTGACAAGCACCACGCCATGAGGCACTTTTTTGATAACCTCATCGAACCAGGCACACAGGGTGATTTGGATATGCAACAGGCTCGTATCTACATCCTGGGCAATGTAAACGATATGCTCACCAGAGCGGGATCGGAAGATATCCTTGACCGTCTGGCAAATAGCCCGGAGTTCATTGCTGGCGAACTGGTTGAAACTGACGGCAATACTGTCAGCGTAGATGAGGGTAAATTGAAAGAAGTGGCGGCCGATATCGGAATCACCAGTGACGGCGATAGAGAAATTCTGGCAGACCTTCTGATACTGACCTCTCGTACGCCTGAACGGATAGGTCATATCAAAACAGGTCTGGAAACGCTCAGGGATTCTTTTAAAAATGGACCTGCTGACATCACTCCGGCTCGTCTGGATATGGTCAGAAACCCTTCGGTCGAAGACGTAGACAAGGCATTGAATATTGCCCTGTCTACGAAAACCCAGGATGTATATAAGTCCGCTCTTCAGGCTAAAATTTACAGGGCCACTACACGAAATGAGAAATTTGATCAGGAATACGAGGGATTTAATGCTGTTAATGAGTTGATTGAAACCTATACAGCAGATTCAGACTACAATGCAAAGCGGTTTAAAAGTCAGAAGCAATTAGAAGAAGTTCTTGAAGCCACCAAACAGGACATCAGAGAAACAGAGCTGCCTGCATTCTCAAAAACACCCGAAAAAGAGACTCCATTATATAAGCAGCTGCAAGATAAACATGATTCACTGACGACTGGCAGCAATCTGAAAGAAACCAGAGAGCAAATTGAAAGCTGGAATGATGAGCCACTTGTCAAAAAAACAGATGAGATCCACAAACCTCTGCATCACGTTTATTACGCAAAGCTCCCCGGCGAACAGTATATTCATCCTGACAGCCCCGACATGCTGGATTTCAGCTCCCTGCAAACTCAGCTGAAGACAGCCGACAGTCATAACGGCGGAGATCGTCTTCAGGAAAAGCGGACTTTAGACCAGATATTACAACTCAAGGACCCGAAGGCGTTTCAAACAAAATTTGCTCAATATGCACAAAGCAAAGAAGGCTTAAGACCTTTTGCAGAAGTCCATAACAACATGCTTGAGTTAAATGAATTACTTCAAGTTCCGCAGTGGACTGAAGAACAAAGAACCAGAGCTGTTGAAATTATCACACCCTGGGCGGCAGACAAACGCTCAGAAAACGCTAAGCCATTTAATCAATACATTGCAGCAAAGAGAGGGTTTGCCCGACATTATTTAGATGCTGCCTATAAAGCCTCGTTGGAACAGTCTCCAGATTTCAGGACAAACATTATAAAGGCAATGAACACTCCGATTATGAAAGAGGCCATCACAATCGGAAACATCCGTCACAGTCTGTCTGCCATAAACAATGACCTGTCAGAGCTGGGTGAGTTGCATAAGTCACTACTGACTCTTAAAAGTGCTACAGAAGCATACGATGCATCTGAAATTGAAGGCGTGGAGTCCGTTCAGGGTCTGTTGGCTGATATCAATGAAGATTCAACACCAGACAAAGTAATTGAAGTAGTCAGAAATTTTCAACAATCCGATGAGGCATCACCAATAAACAAAGCCCTGGACATGGTTGATGGTATTGTGGAGACAACAGGTCATATCAGAAACCTCATGATCAAACCTGCCCTTCAAGTCAGTGAGGATGCTGAGGATCTTGACCCGGTTTACCTTAAAAAACATGAGCAGACCATTGAAAACTTCAAGAATAATTATGAAGGGCTCAGTAAGACAGATGTGTGGGAAGAACACGTAAAACAGGATTTCGTTGATTTGACGGATGAAAATGGGTACCCCCTGATTGATAAACTGGAGGAAGTAAAGGCTAAGATCAAAGACCCACAGAGACGGGCAGAGCAAGATCACAATGCTTACTATTCATTTTTCTCAGACCCGGAAAAAACCTTCGAGAACGGAAGAAAAGACCGGTTTAAGATCCAGGAGCTGGAAAAAGAAAATACAGCATTACAAGAACAGCTGGCTAACGGGCCTTTACCTGCCACCCCTGAGTCTTATATCGACTATTACCTGAAGCTGAAACCAGGCAGCTCTGAGTCGCTATTGCTGGGTGATTTACTGAGACTCACTAAGGCAGGAGTTCCTAAAGAATCGTTCCAAAAAATGGACTTCCAGAATCCCCTGGATGCCAGGATGCTTACAGCTCTGGCGAAAAACAAGAACATAGAGCCTAAAGCGTTAGAGGCTATTGCTGTAAGACTGACGGAATCGAACAAGCTTATCAAGCCAATGCTCAATAAACTTGACGAAATCGGAGCGATTAAAACAGCCTCCCACATAGAAAAATTAGAAGCAGTCCTTACTGAAAGCAGTGCTGCCGCTGATCTGGATTTGACGAACTTATCCGGAGTCTCCCGCAAAGCGATGGTGCAGTCGAAAGACTATTACGACTTTGCCATGCCATACATCATTGCTGAAAAGAAAGACCCTGAACTACACGACCAGGTACTGGAAGCATTGACGTTCTACGCTGAAGGCAAACGTGTAGAAGACCCGGCCCAGATCGCCCCTAACCAGGAAACACTGGATAAACTCGGCCTGACCCGGAACAAGTCTGAAAGGTTTCTCGAACGCATCACCGGAAGCTGGAGGCTTGATGACGATCAGACCGTTGCAGATATCATTGAGATAGCACTTCTTGACCTGGCCAATGCAGATCTCTGGAGATACGAGAAGTTCGGTTACAAGGTTCGTCAACAAATTGCAGCAATGAAAGCATACGCCAGTGACAAGATGCAACATTTTGACGCTACCACAGCAAGCGCCAGAAAGTGGTTAATAGACAGTGGCTATACCGCCGGAACCGCTTCCTATCACACCATTGAAAACCTGCTGTACCTGTACTTCAGAAATCGTCTTAATGTCTATCTGGATGATATTGCCTATAACGATGGCAGGGGGCTGATTGCCGCCATTAATGACACAGGCGAAGGGCTGGATGAATTCCTTCTGGCTGCCGGACTGGTTCGCGGAGAACATCAGCAGCAGCTTGTTTCAGATGTCCTGAATTACTTTGGTAAAGAGGCTGTTCGTGTCTACGACGAACACTTCCGGCACATACTGGGAGAGCGTGCCGACTTTATGGACAATGTTCTCAAACCCGTTTCTTTAGCTGTTCAGGCACCTGTCGGGTTTCATGAAGTCGGTGCCATGCTGAAACTTGGCGGGGCTGATAACATCTGGAGCTGGAACACCGCCTGGCACGCCTTTGAGTACACTGCGATTGGTATCATCGTCGACATGACAAGGGGCAACCAGTACAACAAGATGATGATCAACGCCATTGACCCGGCTATGACAAACCTTGCACAGTGGATGGATAGTAAAGCTCCCCTCTACTCCGACCAGTCCAGCCCGGAAGATCAATATTATTCAAAACTCTGGTCTTCAACCGTCAAGCACTGGAATGACTGGCATGACTCCCTGGGACAGCGCTATGGTATAAAAACGATGCGAGCCCCGGCGGAGCTGGCACAAAGTCTGGCTACAACCAGAATCTACGGCGCTGCCTTGATTCCAGCATTAAACCCTATAGCATTCACAAGAACCAATCCTGCTATCAGGGCAGCAAACAAGGCCGCAATGGCTGCCGGGGCTTTTGCCCATGTTCAGCAGGAAGTGTCTTATTGGCAACCCGGGTTTAGATCGGTTGTAGCCTATTATCTGGCCAAAGGCGTTAATGACTGGAGCCGTAACGATCTGGCCGGAACCAAATACCTGCTGGAAGGCCCTGCCGGGATTGTAGATATCATAAATGGCGTCCCCACTAACGCCAAAAACAGCTTGTCCCAGAGTCTCGAGAAAAAACTGCATAAACTGAGCCTTAGTCACCAGGATACCCGTTTTGCTGAAGGCAAAGACCTGGAGGCCTGGACTCCCATCACCAATACAGTGAAAAGTGCAGCCTCTGTCGCTGCAAGGGTTGGCCAGGTAACCGGACTTGACCAACTGGGCGGCTTCTCCCGGGGAACCTATGACAAATTTGGCAAGCCTGATCTTGCCGATCAGGTCAGAAGGCCCAACACCGTATCATCATGGATAGGTACTCTAAGCGAATACACAGCCTGGGCTATGAAAAGCTCCAGAGCCTCAGATGTAGTTCTGTGGGGTTTTGACAAGATCGGATCACCGGTTATGAGCGTTCTTTCAACAGCCTCTGGAGGCATTTCAACAGTGGGTGGCGGCATTGCTTCCGCAGCCCTTACAGCACGGAAGAAGTTACAATCTGTTGAAGAAGTCATCTATGAATCACTGGGTTACCAGCTGGTCAGTAAATCCGGTTCTGAGGTGGCTGACGAACATGACACGTCGCAAACTGTCGAACCGGATCAGATTCCCGACCTGCAACCCGTCACAGACCAGGATGAAAACGACGAAAGCAAAGTCGCTGACGAGATCGCTGCGTCTGAGCAGAGCCAGCCAATTGAGCCACCAGCAACAGAAGATGACGTTAAACAGCCTGAAACTGCCAGTGAAGAAGACAGCGAGGAAGGCAGCGAGGAAGGCAGCGAGGAAGGCAGCGAGGAAGGCAGTGAGGAAGACAGCGAGGAAGACAGCGAGGAAGACAGCGAGGAAGACAGCGAGGAAGACAGCGAGGAAGACAGCGAGGAAGACAGCGAGGAAGACAGCGAGGAAGACAGCGAGGAAGACAGCGAGGAAGACAGCGAGGAAGACAGCGAGGAAGACAGCGAGGAAGACAGCGAGGAAGACAGCGAGGAAGACAGCGAGGAAGGCAGCGAGGAAGGCAGCGAGGAAGACAGCGAGGAAGACAGCGAGGAAGACAGCGAGGAAGACACTGAGGAAGACAGCGAGGAAGGCAGCGAGGAAGGCAGCGAGGAAGGCAGCGAGGAAGACAGCGAGGAAGACACTGAGGAAGGCAGTGAGGAAGATAAACCCTACTACGGTGACGACGATGAAGATGATGCTGTAGACCCTTACGACGACGAAGACGATGATGAAGCCTCTGACGAAGAGAGCAATGAAGAAGGTATCAGTGATAGTCCGGACGTTAATGCCGACACCATGGCAGCGCAGGACGGGGGGATTGAAGAGCAACCACCAATCGAAAGAGCCGCACGTCGCTAATCTCTGAAACCTGAGGGGAGAGATGAGCCTTTCCCCTCGTTACCACACCACTTAATTGTCGTAACAACTTTTCATAACAACTTTTCATAACAACGTGCAGAGACATTGACTATGAAACCATTAGGATTGCGCTTTCTTCCCGCAGCACTATTGACCATCCTTGTTGCTCTGGTGTCCTCGTTAACCTTTGCCGACATGGACGACCAGTTTGAAGACAGTCAGGGCTCCTATTACCAGAACGCAACATCGGAGCAGGAGACGGAAGACTATTACATGAACACAGGCTCTGAAGAAGAGTCAGATGCTGACAATGAGTACCAGGGCCATATGTACTACCAGAATCAGGAAGAAATGGACATCGATGAGGAAGAAATGGATGGCGTTTATAACTATTATGACGATGACGAAGAGGACGGTGAATACTGATACCAATTCCATCCTCTGAACATGAATTGCGCAGCCATTTTGAGCTGCCAAAGATGGGCTTTTATTCCTCAGTGTCGCGGAAGCTCAGGGCAACCGAATTCATACAATAGCGATGACCTGTTGGCTCAGGCCCATCCGGGAACACATGCCCGAGGTGTGCATCGCACCGGGAGCAACGAACCTCGGTTCGTTGCATGCCATTGCTGTGATCTTCCAGAAAAACGACAGCCTTCTGATTCACAGCCTGCCAGAAGCTGGGCCAGCCACACCCCGCATCAAACTTGGTCTTTGAGTCGAACAGAACCTGGTCACAACAGACACAGTGATAAATCCCGTTTCTGTCAAACACAGCATACTCACCAGAAAAAGGGGCTTCTGTACCAGACTGGCGACAAATCCTGAACTGCTCGTCGGTCAGCTGCTCACGCCACTGAGCCTCTGTTTTCTCTACTTTCATCGTTTACTCTCTCCTCAGGTCAATGGCTGAGAATTAATACAGCGGGCTAGACATCCATAGAAGACGACGATAAATTACCCTGCAATAGTGTCTTTTTTCAAACAATAGCTCGAAAAAAATCGACAAAAATCAGAATTAATCCTTTACTTCGTTCCTCTCAGACTCTTAACTGCATAACAGAGAGTTTTATCAGAAAGGAACGCTCGCCAGCAGGAAGTAGTATTACCGGTATCCCCATGAAGGCAATTGAAAAATCTCTGAAACTGGATAATGTCTGTTACGACATTCGCGGTCCAGTATTGCGTGAAGCAAAGCGCCTTGAAGAAGAAGGCCATCGAATTCTGAAACTGAACACCGGTAACCCAGCAGCCTTTGACCTTGAAGCACCTGAAGAAATCGTTCAGGACATGATCCGGAACCTGCCCAATGCCCAGGGATACTCAGATTCCAGAGGTCTGTTTTCAGCCCGCAAGGCCATTATGCAATATTGCCAGCAGAAAAACTTCCCACAGGTTGAGCTGGACGACATCATCATTGGCAACGGTGTCAGCGAGCTGGTCGTAATGGCCATGCAAGCCTTACTGAACAATGGTGATGAGATGCTGGTGCCGGCACCGGATTACCCATTATGGACAGCTGCCGTCAACCTGTCGGGCGGAAGGGCAGTGCATTACCTGTGCGACGAACAATCCGACTGGTATCCGGACATTGAAGATATTCGCAGTAAGATCACCTCGAAAACCCGTGGCATTGTTGTTATTAACCCCAACAACCCGACAGGAGCCGTTTACCCTGAAGAGCTGCTGGAGCAAATCGTACAGCTCGCCAGAGAACATGGCCTGATCATTTACGCTGACGAAATCTACGACAAAATTCTTTACGACGGAACAGAACACACAGCAATGGCCTCCATCGCAGATGATGTGCTGTGTATATCATTTAACGGCCTGTCCAAGTCTTATCGTGCAGCAGGCTTCCGGGCAGGCTGGCTTATTGCCAGTGGCCCAAAACATCTGGCCCGGGACTATCTTGAAGGTCTGGAGATGCTGGCTTCCATGCGCTTGTGTTCGAATGTGCCAGCACAATACGCTATCCAGACCTCTCTGGGGGGCTATCAGAGCATTAATGACCTGCTGCTTCCGGGAGGCAGACTGCTGGAACAGCGTAATACTATCTACAGCCTGCTGGACCAGATTCCCGGGGTATCCTGCGTCAAACCCAAAGGCGCACTGTATGTCTTCCCTAAACTGGACCCAAAGGTTTACCCGATACACGACGACGAAAAGCTGATTCTGGATCTGCTGCTACAGGAAAAAATTCTGCTGGTTCAGGGAACCGCCTTTAACTGGCCAAACCCCGATCATCTCAGAATCATCACTCTTCCCAGGGTAGAAGACCTTGAATCGGTTGCCACTAAGCTTGAACGTTTCCTGGGTCGATATAAACAATAATTCCTGACAAACTTGCCGATGCACCGGGGAGATCATGGCTGATATTCATATTGATGACTTCTACCACGACTGCACCCGGATTCTGGTGCAGCTGTATGAAGCTTTCCCCCGTCTGACATCGGTTTATATTGACGATATCATCGGTCGCTTTGAAACCGACGAATACGGCATCCCTTCACGCCGCCATCAGGCCTGCTTCGACACCCTGTTGTGGCTGGCGGCAGAAGGCTATATTCGTTACCTGGACCGGGTTCGCCTTGAAGGGCTGGATCAGGTAGTACTCTCTGAAAAAGCCTTTCTACGCCTGAATCAACTCATACCTTTCGAGCCTGACTCATCAACACCTGCCAGCATTGTCCGCAAACGTTCGAGCCTGGCCTGGGCGTTGAAGCAGGCATTAAAGTCCGGCAGTAGCGAGACTATCTGCCTGGCGGCCCAGCGCTTCTTTTTATGAAGAAGAAAGCGATTTTGAATACTCCTTCAGCAAACTGTAAAAGTAATCAATCTCTATTGCTAAACACTTCAACTCACATCATATTTCCAATATCTAATGGCCTGATTTATGAACTGTCGGGTCAACTATTGAACCAATACAGGTATCAAATCTTGTAATGAAAAGAATACTGCTATTTCTGGCCACAAACCTGGCGGTTATGCTGGTGGCAAGCATCACGCTTAACATTCTGGGTGTCGGCCGCTATCTGACCGCTAACGGGCTGGACATGGGCGCGCTGCTGGCGTTCTGTGCCGTATTCGGATTCGCCGGCTCCTTTGTCTCCCTGATGCTGTCTAAAACCATGGCCAAAATGGGTACCGGCACCCAGATTATTGATCAGCCACGCACAGCTCAGGAACGCTGGCTGCTGGACACCGTTAAAGAGCTGTCGGACAAAGCCGGTATCGGCATGCCGGAAGTTGGCATTTTCCCTTCACCGGAGTCCAACGCTTTTGCCACCGGCTGGAACAAAAATGCTGCCCTGGTAGCGGTCAGCCAGGGCTTGCTGGATCGCTTCAGTCCAAGAGAAGCCCGGGCGGTTATCGGGCATGAAATTGGTCATGTTGCCAATGGCGACATGGTCACCCTGAGCCTGATTCAGGGGGTGGTTAATACCTTTGTCATGTTCTTCGCCCGAATCATTGGCTACGCCGTCGACAGTTTTCTGCGTCGAGACGATGAAAACTCTGGCGGGGTGGGTATCGGATATTACATCACCAGCATCGTGGCAGAAATTGTCCTGGGGATTCTCGCCAGCGCCATTGTCATGTGGTTCTCCCGCCAGCGGGAATTCCGTGCTGACCAGGCTGGTGCCGAACTGGCCGGTCGCAGTGATATGATTGCAGCGCTTGAGCGCCTGCGTTCTGAATACGACGCCCCCAGTGTGATGCCTGCCACCATGAGTGCCTTTGGTATTCGCAGTGGTCTGAAGAGCGGCATCGCCGCCATGTTCACCAGCCATCCACCGCTTGAAGACCGGATTCTGGCGTTACAATCCTCTCGTTAAACAAACAAACGGCGAGGGCAATCATGCTACCCTCGCCGCTTATTCCTCATCCCCCACCTCTTCCCCCAACTACTCGCCTGAAAATTCACTAAAAGACGCCCTCAGATAAAATAGTTATCCAACACCTGATTCTTCGGCTATTTTTTATTTCTGTTCTAATTCCCGGCCAATTGAGAAAAGTTACCTTAACGAATAAAGATTATAATCATGCCTGAAAATAGACACCTGGTATCATTCTTATTTGCTCTGTACTTAAGCTTAATGCCCTTCCGGGCAGTCTGGCCCGGCATACCAGGCTGGAGCATGGTCATTGCGACCAGCAGTCTTGGCAGAGAGGAAAGAACCCTGATTGTTTCACTTCAAAAAGAAGGGTTGAATGATGACTTCTCAGGCCGGCGTTCAGAATCGGATGATACACTTTATTCCGGATTTACTCCAAGTCACGAAATATCTTTATTAAGGCTGCAAGGGAATGGCTATATAGAAGAAATATATCTGCAGAATCAGGGTAATGACAGGATCCCAATAATCCCGGGTAATATTTTTTCCCGCAACGATGCTTACAATCATAACCTCTGGAACCGGCAGTCACGGCATGCGTTGCTGGTGATACCTTCGCTGAATCAACAATTGCCAGAAAGCAATCCATCTAATTCCAGCAATGGGGATTTACTCACTTTCTCATTTTCTCATTCAAACTTAGAGAATTTTAATACTGTTGGCTGTAATAATAATGCCTTACATTTTTTAAGGCATGATGATCAATGGACTTTATTCATCGAACTGTACCGTTTAACCGGACAATGCCTTATAGATCTGCCTGAAAGCACGCCTGTGAGTTTAATATCTGCAGAATTAACCGGCCACTCCAAAACCGTAAAGCTTCCCTTAGAAGCGACCCCTCCGAATACAACAGAACAGGCGACAGAAAAACATCCGGCACCCACCCCTTCAGCTGAAGCAATCGCTCAAGATTCAGCCCTGGTCGTCTATCTTTCTCCAGCCACCATTGGTGAGCAGTTATATGACCAGCATTATGAGATGCTTTACACCACCCGGATCTGGTTAATAGCCAGAAGTCAGGCTGACAGCAATACTGAGCTTAACAACCACAAGTTAGTATTATCAGAAAACTTTAAATTTAACGCACCACCTGAAAAAGATCATTTAAAATCAAATCACAAAAAACCAAAAAAAACTACTCTGGAGCAAATCACACATTTATCAAACCGCCTCGATAAAAAAGTCGACAAACTGTCAAACCTAAGTGAGACTGAAATTGAAAATTTACAAAACTCAGTGCCATTTATTGAGATTACTGAGCAGTTAGTCAGTAAAATAGATGAAATCAAACCGTTAATAATCTCTTCTAAAAAAAGGTCAAATAATAACAATTTCAGTCACAAACAAAAAACACATTCAATTTACAGGACAATTCTTTCAGCCATTAACCTTCTATCTGTTATTATTGCAGAACATAACTATGAAGATATTTCCAGTGAGATTACCGTTAACGGTGAGAAAAAAACTCTTATTGATGTTATTGCAGAATGCTACAGCGCCCTACCATCTTTATTAACTGAAGATGAAATATCCCTTCACCGATTCAAGTCAATTAATGATCAAGTTAACACAATACTAACCGAAACCACCTCCACTATTGAAACGCAGCCAAATAATGAAAATTTTAAAAAACGGTCACACAGCGCCTTAGCAAAAATATTCAAAACCATTATTTCCAATGACTGGCATTTTCAAAACGATGCCTTTACATACAACCTATTCAGCATAGCGGGTCAGGTTTTTATTAATGAAAGTAACGTGGAACTTATGTTTCTCCTTGCTCAGCATTTGAGTGCACACTATAACAAAGACACATACAACAATTATGATCAGGATAATAAGAAATTTTTTACCGATGATTTGTTTGATTTAATTTGGAGAAAGTTTAAAGAATTAATGCCTCGTATTGACATACCCACCAAACAGTTATACGACTTCGAACAACAAGCAAGGGATATAGACATCGATACCAACGGATGGATTGGTCATATTAACAGCTATGAACAGGCGAAACAGAACCTGAGGTCGAACAAAGAAGCCATTCTGGACCAACAAGCCCGGGAGAATGCTGATAATCTGATAAAAGAGATGGAAGAAATACATCAAAAAAATCAGGAAAAACTCCGTAAAGCAAGGCAAGCCAGAAGTCAGAGAGCTGCTAAACCTACAATAAAAACAGACCAGGCAGAGCCTGCCAAAACACTTTCAGACACCGCAATAACAGAAACTACTCCGGATGCCAAACCGCTGCCAGAAAAACCCGAACCCTGGGAACAGCTTTACCAAAAAGGCATTCATGAACTCACCAGCCACAACTTTGAGGCGGCGCATTCTTTTTTCCAGGAGGCATTAAACGCCCAACCCGGACTCCTGAATGAAGCAACTATCTATTCAGCTATCGCAGATACCTACTTTGTACCCGGAGAGGCACAGCAGAAAGCGATCCGCCAGGCTTTTGCTCAAACACAGGTTTTACTCAATAAAATGCGCCATGCCACTGATCAGCCAATAGATAAACAACAACTAAACAACCTCTCAGAGCAGTTTCTCAGCCTTGCAGAAAAGATGGATAAGCCCATTAAACACTCTGCTGAAAACCATCTTAAATCGATACAATGTCTGGAGGCAGTGCCTGCCCAACAATTAGAGGAGATCTCTGCAAAAGATCATGCCAGTGGGTTACTCGCCATTTTAAAGCAGGAGGGAGAGCAGCTTGAGCAGATAAAGAAACTTATATCAGAAGGCATAGATACGCTACTTACAACTTATGACCTCAGAAAGGACTTTATTCTTAATATGTCATCCGGCACACCACCTAAAGCCAAAACGAGTAAATTGCCTTCGGAAGAAGCAAGATACAAACAGTCTCTTCTGTCATTAAAAAATCAGCTAAACTCCGGGCATCGGACAGAAAAACCTCAAACAACCGCAAAAACACAGCGTTCTCAAAACAGGCAAATCATCAGCCCTGAACCCGATACATATTTCAGTTCATTCTTTCAAGCTCTTGAGCAGGCCGATAAAATCGGGCAAAACTGGAAACTGGAAACTCACAGTGCAGTTGCGGAAGTCGACAGTCATACTCAGAAAATAAACAGGGATTTGATCCAAACATTTTATAAAGAGAACCCTGGCTTCAGCTTCAAAAAACTCAGAAAACCTCATAAGGGAAAACTTATCAAGCCCTCAAATATTCAGTCACTTCTCAAACAGTTAGGTAACAATGAGTCATTTTCATACAACGCTCAGCCACAGCCGAATGGCTTTCTGAATCATTTCCTTACCTCACACAACAGGGCAGTTGCTGACGTTGATGCCGATCATTTTTGTATGTTCAACGCCATCACACTTTGGCTTAGTCATAATCGAGAGGCCACCTCTGCCTTTCCGGGCATTCAAAATGGGCAGGATCTATTTCTTGCTTTAGCACCCTACGCTATTGAGCTGGCTGCGCAACACCCACGAAACAGCGTACTCAATGCCATTGCCGCCGCTTTTTATGTTAAGGAGCCCAATATTCAGCTATGGGGATCCAACGATATGCTGCACACCCTGATATCTCCAATACTGGGTGTCCCGGTTATCGTGTTTGATAACGGGCAGATCGAAGCAAGCCGTGTCATTAATGCGATGTTATACGATAACTCAGGCAGTGTGCATGTTATTGAACAGGATCAGATATTCAATGTAATGACCAGCAACACACTGGTGCTGGTACATAGCTCTAACCACTGGATGACTGTATTGCCGACACCAGAACGTCACGACACTACTGAAACCCTCCCCGATCCCGCCGAACGTCTGCTGAACGCTCCATTGCTGCTCAACCACCAGGAATCAGTGCCTGTTGGTACTTCTGCAATTATTGATTCCCATTAAATCCCCACTTTTTTTGTGCTCATGGCTGTTTCTTGCGCTCATGGCTTTTTCTTGCGCTCATGGCTGTTTCTTGCACTCATGGCTGTTTTATAATGGGCATTTACTCTGACAGTGGTCAATTATGCCAGTATCACATCCTGATCCCATCTGGGTTACAGACAACGACACTCTTGCCACGTACTGCACCCAATGGTTGAAACTGGATGCGATAGCGCTGGACACCGAATTTATCCGCACCGATACCTTCTACCCCAGACCCGGCCTGATTCAGCTGGGTACAGGTCAGGACGTGTTTCTGCTGGACCCGTTGAAAATTGATAACTGGCAGCCATTTGCCCGGCTGCTTGGCAGTGGACAGGTGGTCAAGGTTCTGCATGCCTGCAGTGAAGATATTGAAGTTTTCTGCATCCTGACCGGCGACAAACCCGCTGCCATTTTCGACACCCAGCTGGCAGCGTCCTATGCCGGACTGGGTCATTCACTGGGCTACCAGAACCTGTTGAAAACGCTTCTGGACATTGACCTGCCAAAAGACGCGACACGCTCCGACTGGCTGCAACGCCCTTTAACCGACAGTCAGGTCAGCTATGCAGTCCTTGATGTGGTTCATCTGCTTGAGGTGTATCACCTGCTGAAACAACGCTTGCAGCCAGTGCCTCACTGGAACTGGCTGCTGGAAGACTGCGCCAGCCTGTCTACCGGCGATCTCTACCCGAAGCCTGAAGAGCAGTGGAAAGAGGTTAAACGCGCCTGGCAGTTACGACCAAAACAGTTGTGCATACTCAAGGCTCTGGCTGAATACCGTGAGCGTGAAGCCCGTCGCAGCAATGTCACCAGAAACCGGGTGATACCCAAAGGATCATTGTGGCCGCTGGCACGCTATATGCCTGATAATATACGTTCACTGTCGGCTATTCAGGACATGCGTCACTCTGTTGTCCGCCACTATGGGGAAGAAATTCTCAGCCTGATCAAAATGGCCAGTGAACTACCGGGAGAGCAGCACCCGGAACCACTGCCAGCCCCTTTACCCAAAGCCGCAAAAGAGCATGGCAAACGGGTCAAACGATACACCAGCCAGAAAGCAGAAGAACTTAACCTCCCTGTCGAGTTGCTGATGCTGGGCAAAATTCTGACCCCCATGCTCCGCAGCCGACTGGAGCACGGGTTGTTCAAACTGCCGGAACAATTGCAGGGCTGGCGTCGCACCGTTTTTGCTGAACCCCTGGTTGAGCAGCTGAATCAGCCTGAACAATAACGAAGCAAGCGCACTATGAAGAAATTACTGGTCTCTATCTATAAAAGCAGCCGCAGGGATGAAATGTATCTGTATGTACAGAAACAGGAGCGTCTGCAAAAAGTACCCGCTCCGCTGCTGGAAGTGTTTGGCAAAGAGCAGCACGTTATGGATCTGCTGCTGACCCCTGAACGTCAGCTGGCCAGGGCCGAGGCTGACCAGGTGATCAATGATATTGAAACCCGGGGGTTTTTTCTGCAAATGCCACCCTCCGACCTCGATAGCCAGGACGTACAACACTGACTATGACTCAAGAACATTTCTGGGAATGCAAAACCCTGTCTGAAATGACCCCGGAAGAATGGGAAAGCCTGTGCGACGGCTGCGGCCGTTGCTGTCTGCAAAAGCTGGAAGACGAAGACACTGATGAGGTTTACTATACCGCTATTGCCTGCCAGTTGCTGGATACCCACTCATGCCAGTGTTCCGATTATCCAAATCGCAAGGCAAAGGTGCCGGGCTGCCTGAAGCTGGGACTGGAAGATGTTCCTCAGTTTCACTGGTTGCCAGGCACCTGTGCCTACAGGCTGTTAGCAGAAGGCCAGCCGCTTCCGGCATGGCACCCGCTGGTATCCGGCTCCACAGACAGTGTGCATGAAGCCGGAATCTCGGTGCAGAGGTTTGCGGTTCCCGAGCAGCAGGTGCCAGAAGATGAGTGGGAAGACTACATTATTCCCATGTTACCCGTTGGCTAACCTTCCCACGCCATTACATAATCCTTTACTTCCAGTGGTTCCAGCTTTTTAGCGGAACCACCGGGTGTTCCCATATAGATAAAGCCCAGCAGTTGTTCATTCTCTGCCAGCCCCAAACCTCTGGCTGTTGCAGGGTGATAATTGACCGCGCCAGTTCGCCACATGGCACCCAGCCCCAGGGCATAAGCCGCATTAAGAATATTCTGTGCAGCGGTCGCTACAGACATCTGTTGTTCAATATCCGGTACTTTCGGATGCTCCTTAACCTTGCACACCAGAGCCACCAGCAAAGGCGCCCTCAGAGGCAACCCTTTAAATCGTGCTATCGCTTCCGGCGCCAGGTCTGGCTGATCTTCCAAAGCGGCTCTGGCAAACACTTCACCCAGCGCATGCCGGGCTTCCCCGCTAATGGTCAGAAAACGCCAGGGGCGGAGACGGGCATGGTCAGGTGCGCGCAACGCCGCCTGAAAAATCTGCTCCAGCTGTCTGGCATCCGGTGCAGGTTCAATGAGCCTTGGTGTTGACACTCGTTGTTGCAATCCTTGTAATAATTCCATGATCACTCCCCCCTTCAATTCTTTTCTGGCAGATGCGCTATTTCAATCGCTACATTGCCGTCGCTTATACTACTCTGGTCAGTTATTAGTGCACCTTATTGTCTTACCAGACGCAGGCGATTGGTTTCTTTGTGGTGGGTACTGCGCCACGGGTTAATGTCCAGACCGCCACGACGAACGTATTGCGCATAAACCGTCAATTCTTCCATCCGGAAACGCTGCTGGATGTCAGTAAAGACCCGCTCAGCACACTGCTCATGAAACTCCTGATGTTCCCGGAATGAGCAGATATATCGCAGGAACGATTCGTGGTCGATGGCTTCTCCCCTGTATTCCACGACAATGGTTCCCCAATCGGGCTGTCCGGTCACCGGACAGTTGGATTTCAGCAGGTTGGAATGAATGGCTTCTTCAACATGCCCTTCACCTTTAAGCAGAAAGTCCGGCTGATACATGTAGGTATCAATGGCAATATCCAGCTCATCAACACACTGCCCCGGAGCCTTGCTGAAACCAAAGGCTTCCATCTCTGCCACCGTCATCAGTTCAACCTTGACCGGAGCACCCGCAGCAGCAGACAGGTCTTTGATCATGGTTTCACGGGCAGCAGCAACGCTGTCGAAACGACTCTGATTAAATGAGTTCAGATACAGTTTGAACGACTTGGACTCAATCAGGCAGGGAGAGTCGCAGGGCAGCTCAAACCGAGCCACCATCGCCAGTGGTTTACCGAGGGCATTCAGCCAGGAGATTTCATAGGCGTACCAGACGTCACAACCCACATAAGGCAGATTGTCAGGGTCAAGACCCAGCTCTTCCTGCTTTTCCCTGCGGGAAATAGGGAACAGGATGGAAGGGTTATATTCAGTTTCGTAAAGACTGGTCTTGCCCAGCTGGGACATTTCGACCGTATTAGACATGGTAATCTACGCCCTTGGAGCCTGTCGGGCTTAAGCGTCCGTAGCGAGGATTGCAAGAAATTGAGGATAAAAATTTCTGATTTTGAGGCGAATAGCGAGCTATTCAACGAAAAAGCAGGAATTTTTAGACCAATTTATTGCAACCGCAGTAGGACAGTCTTAAGTCCGACAGGCTCCTTGTATCATGTTGTGACTGAAAAACAGTCGTTCAAGGACGTGGATTATCATTGAAGCGGTTTTATTATTCAAACGCCTATGTTCGAAGCCCTTTACCAGTTCTGAGCAGCCAGAGGGCAAAAGCAGCAAACAGGGCAATAGCCACAGCCATCACCACAAAAGCCATAGCAACATTCACACCCCCATCCTCCCCCAGAATCCCGTACCGGAAAGCATTCACCTGATACAGAATCGGATTGAGCATGGAAAGAGAGCGCCAGGGTTCCGGCAGCAGTTCTATGGAATAAAATACGCCCCCCAGATAGGTCATGGGCATCAGCACAAAGGTTGGGATAATAGAAATATCATCAAACTTTCTGGCAAAGATGGCGTTAATAAACCCGCCAAGGGCAAACAGTACGGCTGTCATCAATACCGCCAGCAGGGTAATCGACACACTGTAGATCTGCAGGTCTACAAAAAAAGCCCCCATCAGCATCACCAGAATGCCAACCAGAACACCTCTGACGGTTCCGCCCAGTACATACCCCATCAGGATAATGCTGTTGGATACCGGCGACACCAGCAGCTCTTCCACGCTGCGCTGAAACTTACTGCTGAAAAAACTGGATACCACATTGGTAAAGCTGTTGGTGATCACTGACATCATTGCCAGCCCCGGCACCACAAACGTCATGTAGCCAAAACCAGCCATTTCTCCTATGCGGGAACCAATCACAGAGCCAAAAATAATAAAGTACAACGCCATAGTAATCACGGGCGGTAATAAAGTCTGAGGCCAGATACGCATAAAGCGGCGCACTTCCCGAACAAAAATAGTTTTGAACGCGATGGCCTGGTACTTCCATTCTGAAGCCATCTTCTACCCCCGACTGGTCTTATGATTGGAAACAGACTCTGAAGAAGTGTCAGAAGCCGATTGAGAAGAGGCTGGCTGAGAGTGCGCAGACGTCATCTTCATAAACAACTCTTCCAGCCGGTTAGCCTTATTGCGCATGCTGGCCACTTCTATCCGATAATCACTGAGCTGGCGAAACAGGTCATTCACACCCTGATGCTTACCGACCTCTACCTCAATACTGTTATCTTCCACCTTCTTAACGTCGTAACCGACAAACCGGGGCAGCTCATCCACCGGCTCTTTCAGGTCAAGCACAAAGCTTTCCTGTTGCAGCTGACTCAGAAGCTCTTTAATACTGGTGCTTTCTACGATTTCACCCTGGTCAATAATGCCAACACTCCGACAAAGCTGTTCGGCTTCTTCAAGATAATGGGTGGTCAGAATAATGGTGGTTCCCTGTTCATTGATCTCCTGAACGAACTCCCATAACGAACGCCGGAGTTCAATATCCACACCGGCTGTCGGTTCATCCAGAATTAACAGTTTAGGGTTGTGTATCAGCGCCCTGGCAATCATCAGGCGGCGCTTCATGCCACCGGAGAGCATGCGGGACATAGTGTTGCGTTTATCCCATAACCCCAGTTGCCTGAGGTATTTTTCCGAACGCTGGCGGGCGACACGGGCAGGAATACCGTAGTACCCGGCCTGAGTCATCACGACATCTTTTACTTTTTCAAACTGATTGAAGTTGAACTCCTGGGGAACCACGCCCAGCAGGCGTTTAGCCTGTGTCATATTCTTATCGAGATTATGACCAAATACATCAACATAACCGGAGGTTTTCTGTACCAGAGTGGAAACAACACCAATAGCCGTTGACTTGCCCGCACCATTTGGGCCAAGCAGGGCGAAGAAGTCGCCTTCATTCACACTAAGGTCAATTCCCTTTAAGGCTTCAAAACCATTTCCGTAGGTCTTGCGCAGGGATTTTATTGTTAAAGCCTGATTCATTGTCTGCCAGATTGTTATTGTAATGACAGCGACTGCTGTCTTTATAAACGGCAATGTTATTATATGTAGCCTTAAGCGGTAAAGACAACCAAGAGAAACCAGCACATCAGGCAGAAACACTTCCTGCCCGGTGCGATCTGTCGGGGAACGCTAAAAATAAGAAGGTTTTATCAGCAGCTGCCTTAGTGCGCTGTTAATTTCCGGCTGCTCCCAGGTAAAGCCCGCTTCCTGCAAACGCTCAGGGATAGCTGCCTGACCATGGGTCACCATTGCTGAAGATTCTCCCAGCAGTAACTTCAGTACGATGGCCGGAACCGGTATAACAGCAGGGCGGCGCAGCGCCCTGCCCAGAGCCCTGGCAAACTCTCTGTTTGATACCGGATTAGGCGATGTCGCATTAAAGGCTCCCTTCAGGGATTCGTTGTTCAGCAAAAAGGTAATGACCCTGGTCATGTCGTCCGAATGAATCCAGGACATCATCTGGTTGCCGGAACCAATCGGCCCTCCCAGCCCCAGACGAAAAGGTGGCAACATCTCATGCAAGGCGCCTTTGTTCTGGTGCAACACCAGACCGGTTCGGACAACACAAACCCTGACACCGAGGCTTTCAGCCCGTCTGGCCGCCTGCTCCCAGCGTTCACACAATGAAGCAGCAAAGTCTGAACCAGCAGTCGATGATTCGTTCTGAGGCTCTGAAGCGTCATGGTGACCATAATATCCGACAGCGGAACAACTGATCAGGGTTTTAGGACGATTTTCCAGTCGTTCAATCAGGTCTACCAGCTCGCCAGTCAATCCTACCCGGCTATCGAGCAATAACCTTTTGCGCTGGTGGGACCAGCGTTTCGCCATAATAGGCTCGCCAGCCAGATTGATGATGGCATCGAATGCTACAGAAGGATTAATGGCATTCAGTGATTGCACAGGACGTACACTGCTGGTCAGCAACCGGCGAACGTCGCTGGGTGACTGCCGACTAAGTACAGAAACACGATGACCATCCCTGATAAGGGCGCGAACGACCCGTCTGCCGATAAAACCTGTGCCACCTGTCATCAAAATTTGCATGATGTTATTTACCTGCTGCCTGCTACCTGCTAACTGTTATTACCCTACCTGTTACCAGATCTATGTTCCTGACTATGTACTTGCGCTTAACTTTTTACCAGCTTTTCTGTCATTCTCATACAGATACGTGAAGACAAGAATCCCGGAGAAATATCTTAAAGCTATCGACAACAGGGCAAGCTTATTTATAGCGATGAAGAACAGGCAGGCATGCCCGGACATTTTCAGATTATTCACAATAAAAAAATACCCGGGTCCCCTCAAACCCGGGTTTGTACTGGCTGGCTGTTTTGGCGGTTCCCGCTTCTGTTATTATATCCATCTCAGGAGTTGTAAGGCTTGTCTGACGCTACCAGATCCAGACAGGAGTTATTTTTAGCTTATCTGGCTGGTGAATCGTTCACGGTTTTAATTATACGTATTGCTACCTAGATGCAAATTGACACAAATCAATAGTTTGCGCACTTTACTTAGGTTATTTGTATTCACCACTACGCGAAATATGCACTGTGACCTGATCGCTGCGTCACCTTCGTCCCAACCTATGACTGAAAACGACCTCAACAAAATAAACAAACAAAAATATACGTTCATTTACTAAGAATGAGATTGCCGAGTCTCACATTTGGTCTATGCTTTCAGGGTTTTATCTCTTAACTTGCAACGTTGTTTTCTCCCCTGTTTGACAACTCTGACGTTGCTGCCCAGCAGAATTCTTCTGGAGTTTTCCCCATGGTTAAAACTGTGTTCGGCACACTGCAGAAAATTGGTCGAGCACTGATGCTGCCCGTAGCCGTACTGCCTGTAGCAGGCATACTGCTGGGCGTAGGCAGTGCCGGTTTTTCATTCATTCCAGATCTGATGTCCAGTGTTATGGCTCAGGCCGGTGGAATGATTTTTGGTAATTTGCCCATCATATTTGCAATTGGTACCGCCATAGGACTGTCAGAAAATGACGGTGTTGCTTCTGTTGCCGCCGTTGTCGGCTATGTCGTCATGCTCGGAACTATGGGCGTCATGGCGCAGCAACTGGACGTAGAACCCAGTACCATCATGGGGGTAGACTCCATTGATACCGGGGTCTTTGGCGGGATACTGGTAGGTTTACTGGCCTCGGTCATGTTCAACCGCTATTACAAAATCCAGCTGCCTGAATATCTGGGTTTCTTTGCCGGTAAACGATTTGTCCCCATCATCACGGCGCTGTGCGCAGTTGCTCTTGGGGTTCTACTGAGCTTCGTCTGGCCTCCGATTCAGGAAAGCATTGACGCGTTCTCAAACTGGTCCATCACCGAAAATCCGGTTTTGGCCGGTTTTATCTATGGCTTTATTGAGCGTGCGCTGGTTCCCTTTGGTCTGCACCATATATGGAACGTCCCTTTCCAGATAGAAATGGGGCAATTCGTCGACGCTGCTGGCAATGTCTACACCGGTGACATTGCCCGCTTCTTCGCTGGCGACCCTACTGCCGGCTTCCTTGCCGGTGGCTACCTGTTCAAGATGTTTGGTTTGCCTGCCGCAGCCATTGCCATGTGGCACTGTGCAAAACCAAAGAACCGCAATGCCGTGGGCGGCATCATGATTTCTGCCGCACTGACTTCGTTACTGACCGGCATTACAGAACCCATTGAGTTCTCCTTCCTGTTTGTTGCTCCAGTTTTATATGGTATTCATGCTCTTTTGGCTGGTCTCGCTTTTGCCATCACCAATTATCTGGATATCAAAATGGCCATGTCATTCTCCAACGGAATGATTGACTATATCCTTTACTACACCATTGCCACCAAACCCGCCTGGATTATTGGACTGGGACTAATTTATGCAGCGGTCTACTACAGCGTATTTCGACTTGCCATTCTCGCATTGGATTTGAAAACGCCCGGACGGGAGGAAGAAACCCGTCAGGGTAAGGTCGAAGTAACCCCCGAGCTGGCCAGAAACCTGGTCGAAGCGTTTGGCGGCAAAGGCAATATTAAAAACCTTGATGCCTGTATTACACGATTAAGGGTCACGGTTAACAAAGCGGATGATGTGGATCAGGATCGCATTAAAGCGCTGGGGGCAACTGCCGTCGTGGTCGTAGGTAAAAATATGCAGGCCATTTTCGGCCCTCAGTCAGACAACATACGAACTGAAATGCAGGAAACCATGAAATCGATGTAGCTTGTTATGACGGCTGCTGACCAGCACTCAAACACTCTACAGAGTACTGGTCAGCAACCTTGCTCTCACACCATCGCCCGAACTCGTTCAGACGACACTTCGCCATTATGAAGAACACCACTATAAGCATGCAGGCTAACCTTCCCACTGGACGGCAACAATTGCCCCATTAATGAACGACTATTGTCCGGCGACAAACCACCTCCAATCACAATTTCAATACGCTTGCCTGCCTGAGCAATAAGACGGTTCAGCAGTGACACGCCCTGCCCGGCGGTTTCACCGGAACCCCAACGTGTACCACTGGTCAATACCCGGTCAACACCGAACTGCATCAATACAGCCAACGACTTCTCCGGGTCATGGGTTGCATCGAAAGCACGATGAAATGTGGTCGTCAGTTGCAGACCTCTGGCCGTATCCAGCAACCGCTGCAACAGCCCTTCATCAATGGCATTATCCCTGGCTCTCAATCCCCCAAAGACAACACCGTCAGCGCCAGCCCGGGCAGCCATTTCAATCTGACTGACCATAATATCGCTCTCTTCCAGGCTGTAATAAAAATTCCCTGCACGGGGGCGAACCATAACCATCAACCCTTCAGGTCTGAATGCCTGTCTGGCAGCTTTTATTGGGTCAATGCCGGGAGTCAGACCGTCCTGATCCATCGCCGCACACAGCTCAATACGACTGGCACCGCCTTGCTCTGCTGCCACAGCTGCTCTGCTGACATAGTCCACGTTAGCACTGTTAATACAAACTTCTATCTCTACTTCTCGCAACATGACATGAACTCCACGGTAAGGGTGATAGCATCAATTATCCCGAACTTTTACATACACACCATCAACCAACAGCGGAAAGCGAAAAGCGGCCTCAAAAAGGTTTGCCAATCAGACGCTTTGCATCATCAATCAATACCTGATTTAAATCCTGAATCTGCTGGTGCAACTCCATAACACCCCTTCTTGCCTTTATACGAATTTTTTTAGCCGGTTTGCCGGTTATAGCAACCGGGGCATCAATTTCGTAATCAATATACTCATGATCCGGATACTCTTCATTTGAGTAGCCTTCATTGGAATAGCCTTGACCCTTACCTTCTGAATCCGTATGACCAGAAGAATGCTCAGCCTGTTCTTTCTCATACTCTGAGAATTTAGGAACAGGCACCATTTTACCCACCCCCTTCATAGCCCGGCGTATCAGAATATCCCCCAGTTCGGCCTCGACTTCCCTCAGTTGACGAGTGGCATGTTGTTTATCTGCCTCATCTTTCCCGGCTCTTTCTTCCCGGAGTTTTGCCTGAAGCCTGTCCTTTTCTTTGGCTTTACGTTCTTTATCTTCCAGTTTTGCCAAGTGTGCATGGAGCTGATCCTGATAATCCAGTAAGTCACCAAGACTCATTGTTCTAACCGATTTTTTTGTATAGAGAGGGTTGTTCGTCTGTGAGCCGGAAGGAGGAGAAGGGTCTTTATCCACCGGGCGATTCAGATTAACCCCCATTGCAGCCAGCTTCCGGATGAGACCATCAATTTCAGCCTGCCGCGCCTCTTCTGGGCTTACTTCACTCTGAGAGGTTTCCTGAACAGGTACTGATCCAGCACCTCTTTCACGCTCAACGGGTATAGCTGCCCAGACAGGAGTGATTAACAGGTACAGAAGTGTGAGAAGTAACGGAGATAATCCTTTCATACGGGTTCCAGTCCATTGAGCCTTGTTTTATGGAAAAAAGTAAAGGGAGCAAATAAACCGGGAGAAAGAATAGTTCAGAAACAGCTGTTCATCACTGACAGGACGGTTAGGAATACTAACCTGCAGGGTAAATCAGAAAGGGCAGCTCCCGAAGTATTGTCAAGAGCTGCAAAGGCATAAAGTAAAAATTACTTCATTTTAACAACCAGCAGGTCGTCAGCACCTTCAGTCACTGAACCGGAAGACTTTTCCAGAGACTCTACGTCGTCCATGTTGGAGATAACCACTGGAGTGATTACACTCTTGGCATTCGCTTTCATAAACTCCAGGTCCACTTCGATGATCGTGTCACCCGCTTTAACGGTCTGACCTTCAGAAGCAATACGCTTAAAACCTTCACCTTTCAGTTCAACAGTGTCGATACCGAAGTGTACGAACAGCTCAACACCGGATGGCGTCGCCATGCTGAACGCATGGTTGGTTTCGAAGATTTTGCCAATTTCACCGTCGCAAGGAGCAACCATTTTGTTGCCAGTCGGGTTGATAGCGATGCCGTCGCCAACCACTTTCTCAGAAAATACCGCGTCTGGTACTTCTTCGATGGCAACGATCTCACCCGTCAGAGGTGCCTTGATCACAGTGCCTTCATCGCCACCGAGACCCATGCTTTTCTTGATTGAATCAAACAGACCCATACTACTTATCCCACGTATACAAGATGATTAGATTCTAGACGGTTAATGACCGCTTCTGTCAATTAATGGCTATGCACTTCTATACACCACCGTGCACCATTAACAAAAAAACGCCCCGCTAGAGCGAGGCATTTTTTTAATAGTTCTCTATTTATCAGACAGTGACAATATCTGCAACTCTGAGCAGTACATCATCAATGGCGTTATGCTTGCTGATGGCTTCTTCCAAAGGCGTCGTCACGACTTTCTGGTCGCGGATACCGACCATTACGCCACTGACTCCTTCAAGCAGTTTCTCAACAGCTGCAACACCCAGACGACTGGCCAGTACCCGGTCTGCACAGGTTGGCTTACCACCACGCTGAATGTGCCCCAGTACAGTGACCTTCACTTCGTACTCCGGGAAGCTTTCTTCCACTGCACGCCCCAGCTCTACCACACCGCCAATCTTTTCACCTTCAGAGACAACCACAATGCTGGAAGTCTTGCCGGCACGACTACTGTTTTCCAGACAATCCATCAGTTTTTCTACAGAGTGATCTTCTTCCGGAATCAGAATCTCTTCAGCACCGGCTGCAATACCACTGTTCAGGGCGATAAAACCAGCATCACGCCCCATCACTTCGATCAGGAACAGACGGTTGTGAGACGTTGCCGTGTCACGAATTTTATCGATGGCTTCAACCGCTGTATTCAGGGCTGTGTCGTAACCAATGGTAAAGTCAGTACCAAAGATATCGTTGTCGATAGTACCCGGCACACCAACACAAGGCAGGCCATGTTCTTTTTCAATCAGCATGGCACCGGTGAAGGAGCCATCACCACCAATAACAACCAGTCCGTCAAGACCAGCGGCTTTGGCATGTTCAAACGCTTTGGCACGACCTTCAGGAGTACGGAACTCTGCACAACGGGCAGATTTCAGGAAGGTCCCACCCTGATTAATAATGTTGGCAACGGAGCGGGCATTAACCTCTTCCAGGTTATTTTCAATCAGCCCCTTATAGCCTTCATGAATCGCTACCGGCTGAACGCCGAAGTAAATGCAGCTGCGTACAACGGAACGAATGGCAGCATTCATACCCGGAGCGTCACCACCCGAAGTTAGAACGCCAATTTTTTTCATCTCTGCCATGGTTCTGTTCGTCTCCCTAGTCTTGAAACTTGTCTGAAACTTGCATTAAAACTCGCGCCAGAACTCGCTCAAAAAAGTCTCTTCCGGAATAGGCGTGAAGATGACTCGCAGCGCTTTCAGTGCGACAGACTTATTTAACGGTAATGATCTGCATGGTATTGGTGCCTCCTTCAACCTCTTCACACTCACCTTTGGTGAGAATGATACGATCGTCTGGCTCCAGCAAACCACGCTTCTTCAGTTCTTTAATCGCACGGTCATTAACTTCAGGACCGTACCTGCTGCCACTGTCGAAAGCGACAGCCTCAACGCCCCGGTATAAAGCGACACGACGCTCGGTGGTTTTGTACCGGGTCAGGGCAATAATAGGCAACTCGGTGTTAATGCGAGACACCCACAACGGTGTTGCGCCGGACTTGGTCAGGCAGACAATAGCCTTAACCCCCAGATTATTCGCTGCATAGGTGGCTGCAAGCGCTATGGCTTCGTCAGTTTCTTCAAAACTGCCCACTTCAGCACGGTCAACCCTGGCAATCAGTTCAGGATTTTTCTCAGCACCGGCACAGATACGAGCCATTGCCTTGACCACTTCATGAGGGCGCTTCCCCATCGCCGTTTCACCGGATAGCATCACGGCATCAGTGCCATCCAGCACCGCATTGGCCACATCAAACACTTCAGCACGGGTCGGCTGAGTGTTGTGAATCATGGACTCCATCATCTGGGTCGCTGTAATCACGGGCCGGTTCAGACGGCGCGCTTCATTGATCATATTCTTCTGAACACCAATCAACTCTGCATCACCGATCTCAACGCCCAGGTCACCCCGTGCCACCATCACTGCATCGGATGCACGTATAACTGCTTCAAGCAATTGTGGATCAGAAACCACTTCGGCCCGTTCGATCTTGGACAGAATGGAAGCACTGCCACCAGCCTGATTCATCAGTGTGCGCGCCAGCTCAATATCTTCAGGGCTGCGGACAAAGGATACTGCCAGGTAATCGACGCCAATATCGGCTGCCAGCCTGATATCATCCTTGTCCTTATCGGTCAGTGCATCTGCCGACAAGCCACCACCGGCCAGGTTGATACCTTTATTGTTCGACAGTTCACCACCATCTACAGTGGTGGTTACGATACGAGAGCCATCAATGTTTACGACCTGCAGGCTTAAACGACCATCGTCAAGCAATAGGACATCGCCCACCTTGCAGTCATTTGGCAGGTCTTTGTAGGCAAGCCCTACCTGGGTCTCATCGCCTGCATCAATAGGCAGTTCTGCATCCAGAACAAATTCAGCGCCGTCGGGCAAATTGATTTTACCGTTCTGGAAGCGCCCTATGCGTATTTTGGGTCCCTGAAGATCACCCAGTATGGCGATACTGCGCCCAAGACGGGTAGAAATGGTGCGAACCTGCTCCGCACGGGTTCGGTGGTCTTCAGCATCACCGTGTGAAAAATTCAGGCGGACAACATTAACACCAGCCTCAATCAGCTTTGTTAACTGTTCATCGGTCTGAGTAGCAGGACCGAGCGTGGCAACAATCTTTGTGCGCCTGAGCTTTGTGCGCCTGAGCTTCGTGCGTCTGAGCATGTTATCCTCTCAAGTTTGACCTGTGTGTGGGTCACCTGTGTGGCAGCTTATACTGGGACAACTCACTTCTGGTTCATGATTAATTCATGATCAGTACATGATGTATACACGATATGTCAAACAACAGAAAAAAGAAGGCAGTCACCCTGGACAGTATAGTCATTGACCTAACGAGTACCGTCTTCTTTTTACTACTGCTTTTACGACAAAAACACAGGCCCACGAAGAGCCTGTGTTTTTAATCAAACATCACTCAGGCGTTCATGAAAGCCTTAGCGGTGTCCAGCATACGGTTGGAGAAGCCCCACTCGTTGTCGTACCAGGACATTACCTTAACCAGGTTGCCTTGTACGCGAGTCTGGGTCGCATCGAAGCTGGAAGAGAACGGGCTGTGGTTGAAGTCCATGGAAACCAGAGGCTCATAGTTCACGTGCAGAACCTTGCTCATAGCTTCGGAAGACTTGGCAGCAGTAGCAATGATTTCGTTAACTTCTTCAACAGTGGTTTCACGACCAGCAACGAAGTTCAGGTCAACCAGAGATACGTTAACAGTAGGAACGCGAACCGCCATGCCGTCGAACTTGCCTTTCAGTTCCGGAACCACCAGACCTACAGCAGCAGCAGCACCGGTAGCGGTTGGGATCATGTTCTGTGCAGCAGCACGGGCACGATACAGGTCGCTGTGGTATACGTCGCTCAGACGCTGGTCATTGGTGTACGCGTGGATAGTGGTCATCAGACCTTTTTCAATACCCAGGGCGTCGTTCAGAGGCTTGGCGATTGGAGCCAGGCAGTTGGTGGTGCAAGACGCGTTAGAGATAACGGTCATGTCGGAAGTCAGAGTCTCGTGGTTAACACCGTAAACGATAGTTGCGTCTACGTTAGAACCAGGAGCAGAGATGATGACTTTTTTAGCACCGGCGTCCAGGTGAGGCTGGCAAGCGTCCTTGGAGCGGAATACACCAGTACATTCGAATACTACGTCCACACCCAGGTCAGCCCAGGGCAGGTTCGAAGGATCACGCTCAGAGAAAGTTTTGATTTCGTCGCCGTTTACGAACAGCGCGTTTTCACCTTCTTCAACCTGAGCATTGAAACGACCGTGTACAGTGTCGTACTTGGTCAGGTGCGTGTTAATTTTAGCATCGCCCAGGTCGTTGATAGCAACGATCTGGTATTCATCACGGCGACCTGCTTCATACAGTGCGCGCAGAACATTACGGCCGATACGGCCGTAGCCGTTGATAGCGATTTTGATCATGATGTCTCCAATACCCTTAGTCACAGCGGATAAGCCGCTATGGTCGTTAGTAAATAGGATTTTCCGTGCGAATACAGCCTAGTGAAAATACCTACAAAACTCTACAAACACCTTAAAACACAAGGGTTTACAGATATTGTCAGCCACATAAAACAAACATTCACACATCAGGACAGCGCCCGGCAGATTGCTTACAGGATAGACAATAAACACCCAAACCCACTCCGATCATTACAGCGAAATGCACTACAAGATACAGATGTGAACACGCTATACCACCCAGCTCAAAAAACTGATCCTGATCAATAAAATCAACTATTGATAAACTCTCAGGCCTATATCGCAAACATACTCAAAAGACATCACCGTCCGGTACACTTTTGCCAGGCATTTCGTCATCAACAGCTGTCTGCCGAAAGAGCAGTACTCCCAAACGACAAAAGCCGAGCTTCCCTGCAAAGCATCAGCAATAAGACAACATCATGTCGTTACCTGATACTTCCCAGTTTGCTCAGCTTATTTCCAGAAGTCTGTCGGGCTAACAGCGCCTCAACAAGCTCCTGATCATTTCTTATTGCTTCGCCAGCAGACTAAAATATAGCCACCAATAGCAGCTATACCTAACTTTCGATGAATTTCGACGACAAATCAGTCTTTGAAAAGATCGTCAAGCGTCTGCTGCCTGATCCGAAGAATCCCGGATCGCAGAAATCATTACTTCAGAGTAGTGATGAATTCAGCCAGGTGAGATACAGCACCTTCAGCGCCTTCACCTTCACCGATAATGGTCACAGTAGAACCCTGAGTCAGGCCCAGAGTCTGCAGCTTGAACAGGCTCTTGCCGCTGGCCTGCTTACCGCCCGCTTCCAGTTTGATGTCGCATTCGAAGCCTTTTGCTTCTTTTACGAACTGAGCAGCTGGACGAGTGTGCAGACCATTTTCAGCAGTAATAACTACGTCTTTTTTAAACATTGCCTTTCTCTCAATAGCGTGGAGATTTGGCGAGCAATAAAGAGGCTGAATTGCAAAAGAATAAGTCAGTCTCTCCGGATGCTCAAATTAAAACCTGCGGAGCTGCACAACGGCAACCCCTTACAATTCTATTGGAATAGAAAGCGAAAGGGATTGATATAGCGGTTTATCGCTATCGCTCCAGTCCGCACAATTTCCCGGGACAACTTCTAGCAAAAAGTCGCTAAGCTATCTCCAGCCTGATTTCACCGGCAATAATTTCAGCCTGTGGACCGAGGATTACCTGAAGGTTATCGAATCCACGTAAAACCCCGTACTTTTAGTGCGGGGATGTAAGTGGGGCTTGCGTAGAGCAAGCCTATGCACTATTTTCTTCTTGTCTCTTGCAGACCTACCTCTGGGCTAGAGGAATGTTAAGCCTGCGGAGTTCGTGTGAGACTTGGGGAACATGGGTTGGCTCGTCACCGTAAAAGTTCCCACTGTGGAACTTTTATGCGATAACCAAGCTGTTCCCTGAGCAACGAACTGTGAAACAGGAACCTGTTAGGTGACTAACAGGAATCCCCGTCCTTCAGGGCGGGGAGGATGTCAATGGTTCCGAGCTTAACCACACCTTTTGCGCCTATGGCTTTAAGACCCGGCTCATCAATTTTATCACGATCTGCCAGAGTCAGTCGCAAGCGGGTAATGCAGGCTGAAACAGACTTAAGGTTATAAAACCACTGGTTTCAATTGGGGTTTGTTTTAAAAGCATTAATTTTCCGGCTTATAATCGCTGAACTTTTCTGGATGTTCCTCTCTTTTTTGTGCCGCCATGCGGCTCACCGCTTCCGAGTAACACGGACTGTTCATCATTTCATAAATCTCGTCGTGCTGTTCTTTAGTAGCTTTCTTCTCACGCTCTTTTTTCCTCATATTGGCTCCATCAGAAGCCTCTCGTTCTGGCTGGTATAACCCCCAAAGTTCTATAGCTGAATCACCGTTATCCATTTTTACAACCAGCTTGTCTGGCGCAAGAACAGCCATATAGCGAATACTACTTAGAGATAAAACGGCTGCCTGGGAGAGCTCTTTACCGACGTGATTAATAGTCCAGATCGTTACTTCACTGTCCGAATAATAAAAGTCACGATGATAGGTACAAGACATAAGTCGTCCATCAGGCAATCTGAACAAGAGATTAATTCCATGTTCATGGGCCCTAAGGATGTGGTGTGACCTCCCCTGGTCAACATCCCATAATATTAAGTTACCCTCAGAGTCTCCGGATGCAAGCAGCCTGTCAGACACAGCGGCTAAACATGTCACCCGACAACCATGCCCGGTCAACGTATGTACAGGACGTGTCTGACTCACATCCCAAATCATGATTTGGCCGTCACTTCCTCCCGAAGCCAGTTGGCCACGGGGCAGTTTTATCAAAGCACTCACTGAATTCTCGTGACCTTTAAGGCTGCTTTGGCAGGATCTGTTTTTCCTGCAACTATCAACCTTCCATATAAAAATGTCATTCCCGGAAGCCATCGCAAAGCGGCTGTCATCTATTGCACACACATGTTCACTGGCATGTCTCGGTTTGTCAGGCACACCTTCTTCGGAAACATGCAGTTCGTTGATATTCGGACCTATTGAAAGCCCATTGTTACCAACCAGTAAGAAACCCGGGGGGAACTTTATTATTTTTGTGATGCGTTCATCAGACTCGTCTTCGTCGTAGTCTTCGTCGTCTTCGTCTGCGTTTTCGACTTCATAAAGCTGTTCAGTCGGCTCAATTATTTTACCGTCAGGGTTTCGGATAAACAGCTTAACACCTCTTTCAACGGATGCTATCGAGCCATCGGATAATACTTCCATGGCATTTATGCTGCCTGCATAGCGGCCAGAATCTTTCAAGTCCTTTAAATACCGGGGATGTAGTTTATTGTTGCTGGCTAAAAACAGAACAAATGCAGCATAGTCGAGTGGGGTTTTACAAATCGAATCAACAAACTCTCTTGAGATTTCAATGCCTTTGCGTATTTTGTCTATCACTTCAGGATCGCTAAAATAATATTCCGTCTCCTGCCGCAGGCTGTCATCCTTGCCTCCAAAATGAAATTCCTTCATAACTGAAAGCCGCTTTAACCAATATTGGTTATTAAATTCATGATTGTTTTTGTTTGTTGAAGCCAGAGCTATTTTATCTTTCAGAGGAAGACATTTCATGATCAGCTCTCTGGGTAATTCAGGTACTTTTTCAAATGGAAATGCTGGAGCCTCTCTTCTGGACTCCTGACAGTCTGGACAAAGATTTGTGAACTCAGTGAATGCCTCGTTTTCTCGCAAGAAAGTTCCACCAGGCAACTTCGCTTTACATATTGGGCATTGCGATTGAACCCAACTTACCACATCAAGTATCTTTTGTTTTTTATTTCCATCTCCGCCTTCATCTCCGCCTTCATCTCCGCCTTCACCGCTCTTGCCTGCATAACGTTTTCCATCTTTTCCTGTTTTTTTGATATTCCCATTGGAGCCAGAAGCCCCACCGGAATCTGAATCCGAACCTGAGCCAGATCCACGACTACCGCATTCTGAATTCGGACACTGCCTGCCAGAGTATTCTCCCGATTTTGATCCGGGCCATACGGGTAAACGTTGCTGTCTCCCCCCCTCTTCAGAATATGCTTCGTACCACTGTGTTTCCCGGGAGTTTGTAAGCAGCGTTTCCAGAAAAGGCTCGAAGGTACTTCTTTGTCTCTGGGTGCCAGACAGTTGCTGAAGCAGCTCAACCGTATCTACTTCAAAAACTGTAATTCGATCGCGCAATATGCTGGCAAGCGTGTCATCACCGGAATAAATAGCGTTCTGAATGCGCCGATAAAGTATGTTCAATAAACGCCCCCTCTCCCTGGCAAACAGGGAAGCAAAGGTATTGAACTCACTGGCATCGTTCTGAAAACCGATATCTTTCTGATAAAAAGTCACCGGATTTCTGTCATAGGGTTCCCGGTCATCATCACCTCCCCTGTCACTGCCACCCGCTGCCACAGTTGTCGCTCCGGACACTGGAGTCAGCGCTTCGCTCTTGTCCAGCGCAACACGGTAAGTATGGATTAATGTATTTAATATCTGATGATTTAACCGGTCTCTGGCGTCACGGGACAAGGGTTGTGAGGGTACAATAACTACCTTAAATTTCTGCTGGTCCAGGAATAAAAAAATACGGGTTGTTTCAGTTTTTGTATTTTGGTCAACTCTGCCGGGATCTCCGGCGGTCGTAAGATTTTTATAGTGGTCCATTAACTGGTTCCACTTCTGTAATAGCTTTTGAGAGCTCTGAGAAATGATCTGATCAACAGGAAACCATCTGTCAACATCAGTCTCCGGTTGTAGAATGCCTTCTTCACGATGCAGGAAATCTGGCTGAATCTTTTCAGGCTCCCATACCGGGGAACGAAGAAAAGGGGTAACTGCGCTTTCAGAACTTTTTGTAAGGAAAGTGGAAAGTGATGCAAGCATCCCAAACAGTAGCAGTCTGACAGGTTCAGCAACCCTTTCAGTCAAGGGTTTTACTGGTTTTTTCTGCGCCAGAGAACACACTTTTCCATCATCAGAAAGAAGCCAGGGTGATTTAAAACCAGAATACTCAGACATTATTAGACGGCAGTCGACTTGTGCGTAAGCGCTGCCCTGTGTAAACAGACAATACAAAAAAATGATTATCTGAAGCCAAACCGATCCAGGAAAGAAGCCGCCACCCTTCATACCTTAATTTCCCCCTGACTCAACGAGTCTGAAAAACTGTCATAACAGGGTAGGCGTCTTTTCAGTGTTCACATAAGAAATACACCGGGCTTTTAGCTTCTGGCTATTAGCTGCTCACACAACCACCAGTGAAGAGCGTCATATTCTAAGCATTAGCTCCCCGTACACACATCTAAAAAACACTATTAACCAGTAAATTAATCTACAGCTGTCGCCGAAAGAGCAGTGCTCCCAAACGACAAAAGCCGAGCTTCCCTGCAAAGCATCAGCAATAAGACAACATCATGTCGTTACCTGATACTTCCCAGTTTGCTCAGCTTATTTCCAGAAGTCTGTCGGGCTAACAGCGCCTCAACAAGCTCCTGATCATTTCTTATTGCTTCGCCAGCAGACTAAAATATAGCCACCAATAGCAGCTATACCTAACTTTCGATGAATTTCGACGACAAATCAGTCTTTGAAAAGATCATCAAGCGTCTGCTGCCTGATCCGAAGAATCCCGGATCGCAGAAATCATTACTTCAGAGTAGTGATGAATTCAGCCAGGTGAGATACAGCACCTTCAGCGCCTTCACCTTCAGCGATAATGGTCACAGTAGAACCCTGAGTCAGGCCCAGAGTCTGCAGCTTGAACAGGCTCTTGCCGCTGGCCTGCTTACCACCCGCTTCCAGTTTGATGTCGCATTCGAAGCCTTTTGCTTCTTTTACGAACTGAGCAGCTGGACGAGTGTGCAGACCATTTTCAGCAGTAATAACTACGTCTTTTTTAAACATTGCATTTCTCTCAATAACGTGGAGATCTTGCGAGCAGTGAAGAAGCTGAATTCCAGAAGGATAAGCCAACCTCTTCGGAGGCTCAGATTGAAACCAACGGGGCTGCACAACGGCAACCCCTTACAATTCTATTGAAATAAAAAGCGAAACGAATTGATATAGCAGTTTATCGCTATCACCATTTTCCGCAACAATCGCTAAACCATCTCCAGCTTGATTTCACCGGCAATAATTTCAGCCTGTGGACCAAGGATTACCTGAAGATTGTTGGAACCCAGCTTTACGACTCCCTTCGCCCCCATGGCTTTAAGGCCTGACTCATCAACCCTGTCACGATCTGCCAGAGTCAGTCGCAAGCGGGTAATACAGGCAGAAACAGACACAAGGTTATCTTTACCACCCAGCAATGCAATATAGTGCTTCGCACGTTCCGAGTCCGAAACCACACTGACCGGCCTCTGCTCAACCTCATCGTCCTCACGACCCGGGGTTTTCAGATTGAACACCCTGATCGCAAAATAGAAGGTGCAGAAGTAAACCACAGCAAAGGCCAGACCAATAATGACCAGGGTCACGGGGTGGGTGGCCAGTCCCCAGTTAAGCACCATATCAAAGGCACCCGCTGAAAAACCAAAGCCATCCAACACTCCAAACAGATTGGTCACGACCAGAGACAACCCGGTCAGCAATGCATGAACGGCATACAGCGCTGGTGCCTGAAAGACAAACAGGAATTCCAGTGGTTCAGTGACGCCGGTAAGGAAAGCTGTCAGTCCAACCGAAAACAACAATCCACCCACTTTTGCGCGACTCTTCCCGGGGGGCAGCAAGATACATCGCCAGGGCAGCCGCTGGCAAGCCAAACATCATTACTGGATAAAAACCAGCCATGAAGGCACCGGCGGTAGGGTCGCCAGCAAAGAACCGTGGCAGGTCACCATTAACGATTTCACCTGCAGCATTGGTATATTCGCCAAGACCAAACCAGAAAATAGAGTTAACCACATGATGCAGGCCAACAGGGATCAAGCCCCTGTTCAGTACTCCATAAACGAACAGTCCAATGTAACCGGAATCAGCAACACTGCTTGCAAACGCATTGATTCCCGACTGGATAGCAGGCCAGACAAACCCAGCAATAACAGAGGCAGCCAGGGCGATCAGCCCGGTCATAATCGGAACCAGTCGTTTGCCACCAAAAAAGGCAAGATACTGAGGTAACTGGACACGATGGAATTTATTATAACTGTGACCAGCAATGATGCCGGCAATAATGCCCCCGAAAAACGACATATCGATATCGGCATTAATCGTTTTTGCAGCAGCAGTAAGAACAAAGTAACCGATTGCCCCCGCCATAACAGCCGCCCCGGCATCATCTTCCGAAAGACCCGCTGCAATACCCATGGCAAACAACAGAGGCAGGTGGCTGAAAACGGCATTCCCCGCTTCGGCCATAAACGCGATATCCAACAAATCCGGCTGTCCGACACGCAGCAATATAGCAGCAACAGGCAAGGTTGCAATTGGCAACATCAGTGCCTTTCCTAAACGCTGCAAATACCCTAGCACATCCACGACTTCACCTCTGCACTTCGTTATTTCTATTGCTCAAACTCGTACAAAAAATGACCGGCTCAGTTTTAACTCAGAAATGTAACGGGTTACACCATTTCATCTCAAGTAATTTTACGTATTTAAGTCGAATCATTAACCAGTAAGTTGATCTATAGAAAAATAGTCCTTTCAGTTATGAATTAACAATTCACATTTAATACTGCACATTTTTTAACTAATTAACGGTTAAGCCTTCATCTATGATCCAGCGCCTGCTTATAACAACACTACTAACCTGTCTGGCCACTTCTGTGACGGCCAGTGATGCACCATCAAATCGCCCCGCAGGGACAGTTAATGTCCTCCACTGGTGGACCTCCCCCAGTGAAGCTGCCGCCATGGACATTTTGAAAGATCACTATACAAAGTCCGGCTTTGCCTTGACTGATCAAGCGGTTGCCGGCGGTGGCGGCGGCAGAGCCATGACAGTACTGAAGTCTCAAGTTATTTCAGGCAACCCCCCGCATGCAGCCCAGATCAGTGGGCAGGGTATTAAGAGCTGGGCCAGCCTGGGTCTGCTGGCAGACATTGATGACACCGTCAATCACAATCAATGGACCTCTGTACTGCCTGAATTTGTCTCTGATGCCATTCAGTTTCAGGGGCGTTTCTATGGTGTTCCCGTTGGCATTCACCGAAGCAACTGGTTATGGGTTAATCCAGGTGCTTTTGAGGATACCGGGCTGGCAATCCCCACCAGCTGGGATGAGCTGATCGCCATTGCCCCCCGCCTGCGCCAGGCTGGCTTTATTCCACTAACTCACGGCGGAGAAGCCTGGCAGCAGGCGGCTATTTTCGAATCCGTTGTACTCTCGGAAGGAGGCGCGGATTTTTACCGACAGGCACTGGTTCATCATGACCGGAAAGCCCTGACCAGCCCGACTATGATCAGGGTATTTCGAAAGCTGAAACAAATAGCCTCCCTGACTCCGGACAATCGAAGCAAAATGTCATGGGACCAGGCCACCCGGGAAATTATTAACAACAAGGCGGCCATGATGCTAATGGGGGACTGGGCGCTTGGGGAGTTCAAAATGAACGGTCAGGTTGAAGGAGAGGATTTCTACTGCCAGCCCGCCTTCGGAACCGACAAAAAGTTCATCTACAACATCGACAGCTTTGTTCTGTTTAATCTCAGAAGCTCTAGCGACCGTCAGGCACAGCACTGGCTAACCCAGCAGTTGATGAATATGGAGACACAAATCGCATTCAACGAAAAAAAAGGCTCAATTCCTGCGCGAATGGACGCAGCAGAAAACCTTCAGGGCTGCCAGCAGAAAAGCCTGGAAGACCTTAAGGCCAGCATCGAAGCCAACACTCTGGTACCAAGCATCATTCATGGAATGGCCGCCAAGGAGTCTCTGCAGATACCCGCCATTAACTTTGTCAGTAGCTACATGTCCGACCCGACCGTTACACCGGAACAGGCGGTAAAATCGCTATCTGCCGCACTGCTCTCACCGTGAACTACTCGCTATCAAACTCGCTATCAAAATAGTTACCATTTATTAACGCAGAACTGACATAAGACAATGCATTTCCGATCGCACCCTTTCTTGAAAGATTTCGTTACATTTCGTTTATCTCTCTTACCCAATAGGTACGATCGTTTTGTTAACCTCGCCCACGATAACAAACAAACACAGGTTCACAGCGGACAACAGCCTGTGTGACGTTACCAAGACTCAATCATCACGAGGTTTCACACCATGTTGCAAAACGCCTTTGGGGTGCTGCAGAAAATCGGCCGTGCGCTGATGCTGCCTGTAGCGATTCTACCGGTTGCAGGCATCCTTCTGGGTATCGGCGCAGCTAACTTCAGTTTCCTGCCTGAGCTGCTCAGCCAGGTGATGGCACAGGCCGGCGGTGCCGTATTCGGCAACCTGCCACTGCTGTTCGCCATCGGTACCGTTCTGGGCCTGACCGATAACGACGGTGTTTCCACTCTGGCCGCTATCGTTGGCTACGTGGTTATGCTGGCCACCATGGGTCTGGTTGCAGGCCTGATGGGTGTTGAAACCAAGTCCATCATGGGCATCACCTCCATCGATACCGGCGTATTCGGCGGCATCCTGTCTGGTGCTCTGGCGGCGGTTATGTTCAACCGTTTCTACAAAATTCAGCTGCCAGAATACCTGGGCTTCTTCGCAGGCAAGCGCTTTGTTCCTATCGTAACCGCTTTCGCTGCCATCGCCCTGGGTACCGTTATGGCCTTCGTATGGCCTCCAATCGGTGCAGCCATCAAGTCTTTCGGTAACTACGCTGTTGAAGGCAACCCTGTCACCATGGGCTTTGTCTACGGTTTCGTTGAGCGTATGCTGATTCCTTTCGGTATCCACCACGTATGGAACGTGCCTTTCCAGATGGAAATGGGTCAGTTTGTCAACGAAGCCGGCCAGGTATTCACTGGTGACATTCCTCGCTTCTTTGCGGGTGACCCGACTGCAGGCTTCCTGGCAGGTGGTTTCCTGTTCAAGATGTTCGGTCTGCCTGCTGCGGCCATCGCCATGTGGCACACTGCCAAGACCAAGCACCAGAAGCGTGTGGGCGGCATCATGATCTCTGCAGCCCTGACCTCCATGCTGACCGGTATCACCGAGCCTATCGAATTCTCCTTCCTGTTCCTGGCTCCGGCTCTGTACGTTGTACACGCCCTGCTGGCTGGTTTCGCTTTCGTGATTACCAACTTCCTGGAAATCAAGATGGGCGCATCCTTCTCCCACGGCCTCATCGACTTTGCCCTGTTCTCCGGCATCGGCACCAAGTCCTTCTGGCTGATTCCTCTGGGTGCCGTTTACGCAGCCGTTTACTACGGTGTATTCCGTACCATCATCACTGCTTTCAACCTGAAAACTCCGGGTCGTGAAGACGAAGAAAGCGGTTCTCAGGTAGAAGTAGGCCCTGAGCTGGCTGGCAAGCTGATCATCGCTTTCGGTGGCAACGCTAACATCAAGTCCATCGACGCTTGTATCACCCGTCTGCGTGTTGCAGTGGTTGACGTGAACAAGGTTGACCAGACTGCCATCAAGGCACTGGGCGCTCGCGGTGTTATGGTCGTTGGTAACAACATGCAGGCTATCTTCGGTACGCAGTCTGAGAACATCAAGACTGCCATGCACGAAGTAAACAAAGCTGGCGGCGTGACTGCAGTTACTGCTTAATCAGTTATTACATCGATTAAGTTAGCTTAAGAAACGGGGGCTTCTCACTAAGAGAAGACCCCGTTTTTTTGCCCTTAAAAATACTTCACTGCCTGCAATAATCCGCCTGATACTTAATGCCAGTTGCGAATCAGTTTTCCGGCAGTCGTTGACGGATGAGTAGTTCAAGCCTGGCAATGTCTTGCCGGGTTTCTGCCTGCCCCTGCTCAAGCCTGGCAATGTCCTTGCGGGTCTCTGCCTGCTCTAGCTCAATCCGGTCGAAGCGTTCACGGTTTTCCTGCTGGATACAGTCAACCTTATGATCAAGCGCGTCAACCTTATGATCAAGGGTATCAACCTTATGATCAAGAGCGTTAACCTTACGATCAAGAGTATCAACCTTACGATCAAGAACCTTAACGTCAGACCGGGCTTCACCCAGAATACTGATCATGTCAGCCAGAGTATTAAGTGTGTGATCCGGCTCATTCGATTCTGCTGTCGCACTCATTGGGCGCTTCCTGAGTAGATGGTTTTTGTTTGAGCAATCAGCTTAGCAGACCATGAAAAAGATACAGAACCAAAAACGGAGCCTTTACGACTCCGTTTTTGGTTTAAAAGAAAGACTCAAGAGAAAGGAATTGCCTGTACCACTGGCACCGATGATCGGCAGTTTTTGCCCGGCAGGAATGTCGAGATCCAGATTGCGATACAGATACGTTTTACCATCAAAAGAGACATTGAGCCTTCCTGGTTGTAGTTATATGAACTTTTCATGAAGCATCATTTTTCCTACCTGTCTGTCAGAAGTTGACGCAAATCAAACAAAAGTGAACAGCATTTCTCTAATATCGCTCGGTAAAACTTTTCGTAAAAATAAGAGCAAAAAAAGTAAAGCGGTTACTTCAGGTCAGGAAGAGTGGCACTTCGACAACGCCGCTAACCCTTATTCCTCCTGAAAGGCTTCTGTCGGTAAATTGCAACGTTTTTGGCTGTAACAACCAACTCAGGAACTTAATTATGTCTGCCGAGACTGATCAACGTTATAAAATGTCATTGATGACATTTTTGTTCTTTTCCATTGCGGGGGGAGGGTTTGTCCTCAGGAGTCTTGTTAACCAATACACCGACTGGGGCTACAATTCCTGGCTGCTGTATGCAGTAGCTACCGTCATCTATGCCATTCCTTATACCTTTATGATTATTGAGTTTTCTTCTATTAAGAAACTCAGTAACTCTGAGGGCGGTTATCAGTCCTGGCTGAACCTGGTGCTGGGAAGAAAGTGGGGCTTTATTGCCGGTTTCTTCTACTTCTACGTTAACATCTTCTATTTTGTTGACCTGCTGCCTAACGTTATCACCTACTTCCTGTACACCGTGTTCGGGGAAGGTTCCTATGTGGCGGAGCTGACCACGGCTGAGTGGTTCAAACCTATTGTCAGTGCTACCTCCATCGCCCTGTTCTGGGTGGCCACCTGGGTATCCATGAAAGGGCCGAAGTGGTTGTCCCGACTGCTGTCTTCCGCTGGTTACGCGGGCTTTGGTCTGACCGTAGTGTTTATTGTTGCGGCGGTTTACTCCCTATCCACAGGTACTGTGACCTTCGAAGGCGAGCCGGTAGTGCCTCGTTTTGTTGAGGAAATCGATCTGTCCTGGGCGCGAATCGCTTCCATGTCCTGGGCACTGCAATCCATGGGTGGTCTGGAAGCCCTGGCGGCTTACAAGCGCAACATTCAGGGTGGTGAACGCAGCTTCCGAATTGGCGTGTTGCTGAACGTGTTTATCTTCTCCTCGGTGATGATTCTTTCCGCTGTTCTGGTGTCCATGGTACTGCCTGCGGAATACGCTCAGGAACTGGGTCTGTTGTCCGCTATTTACGCGGTGTTCCAGCAGTTGAACTTCCCGGTATGGTGGACCAATGTTATTGCTCTGTTCCTGCTGATCACTACTTTCTGTGGCTCTCTGATGCTGTGGACTGCGGCACCTGCCAAGATGCTGTTTGTTGATGCGCCGAAGGGAATTTTTGGTAAGAAACTGTCTGAGGTAAACCACGAAGGTACTCCGGTCAATGCTCTGAAAATGCAGGGAATCCTGGTTTCTGTCATCATCATTCTGTTTATGATTGGTCAGTTCAGTGCGGAGATGAATACCCTGCTGGTGGCGGTTAAAAACCTGAACGGTGGCGCGGCAACCCTGCCGGTTCTGTTCATGGTGGCGGGTTACATCAAGCTGCGTTGGGATTCCAATAATCCTGATTTTGCACGGGACTTCTACTTCCTGGGTAAAGACCGTTTCTGGGCGCTGCTGGCCGTGGTGCCAATGGTCACTATCTTTATGGCCGCTACCATTACTGCGCTGATTCCGGGACCTGAGGACTGGGCTGCCAACTTCTCCGGCTCCCTGATTCAGGTTATTCTCGGACCGGTGAGCATCATCGCAGTAACCGCCTACTGCATCGCCATCTTTAACCGCTGGCGTGAAAAGAACCCTAACGACAACTCATTGTTTAATGAGATTGCCCAGGGTGCGTAAGGATATGACGACAATGGCTGAATAATTTTACTATTGTCCGTATCATGGAACGCCAGTGACTCTCGGAAGAGATCACTGGCGTTAATGACTGAAAAGTTAATGACTGAAAAAAAACAGGGTTATCGCTTAACCCGGATTTATACCCGAACTGGCGACAAAGGCTCCAGCAGGCTGGGCGATGGACAGGTATTGTCCAAAAGCGATGCGCGCTTTAAAGCCATAGAGAGGTATAGATATAAACGCTTCGCTGCACTACATTGATGATTGAAGATTAATCTCTTTTCTGACCACTCTGGCAGGGCTTCCAACCACAACACAGTCTGCAGGAACATCCTTAGTCACCACGCTTCCTCCTCCAACAACTGCGCCATCGTGAAGGGTCACCCCCGGAAGAACCAATACGTTAGCCCCAATCCAGACGTTATTCCCAATAGTGACAGGCTTTGCAAACTCCTCACCCGTGTTACGGGTTTTAATATCCAGCGGATGCCCTGCCGTACAAAGGGTAACGTTTGGACCGATCATCACATTATCACCAATCACGACCTTACCGCAGTCAAGAATGACGCCATTGAAGTTCATGTAGAAATTTTTTCCGACTTCAATGTTGTAACCGTAATCACAGGAGAACTGACCGTTCAACATCGTAGTTTCGTCTGACTTTCCAAACAATTGACCAATTAGCAGGCTCTTTTCCTTATCATCGAAGCAGGTGCTGATTTGATGGCAGACCTTCCGTGTTAGGGTTATAGAGCATTCCACTGTTGACATCCTCCCCGCCCTGAAGGACGGGGATTCCTGTTAGTCACCTAACAGGTTCCTGTTTCACAGTTCGTTGCTCAGGGAACAGCTTGGTTATCGCATAAAAGTTCCACAGTGGGAACTTTTACGGTGACGAGCCAACCCATGTTCCCCAAGTCTCACACGAACTCCGCAGGCTTAACATTCCTCTAGCCCAGAGGTAGGTCTGCAAGAGACAAGAAGAAAATAGTGCATAGGCTTGCTCTACGCAAGCCCCACTTACATCCCCGCACTAAAAGTACGGGGTTTTACGTGGATTCGATAAAACTTTTTTCTCTGTGACTCAGAGTTCCATTCATAATGATTCACACTCAACTGGCAAAGGTATAATTGTCAGGCACAATACTTGTCTGACAGAAACAAGAACGGAGCTCGATCAGAGCTCCGTTCTTACCTCAGGGAAAAGGCAGTTAACCATTAACAGGACGCAGTCGGAATGCGTACTGATAAGGCTTCACCTGTGGCTGATACTGCATTGGTGGCATGGAGCCCCAGGAGTTCTGACCACCGGTACCCATCTGGGTCAGGTCAATATTCCAGGTCACCAGGTTGCCGGGTAGCAGGTCAGCGCCGTGCTTGCAGGACATTGGGGTCAGGCCGGACGCTCCCATGGAACCGTCGTCTGCCACAAAATCCAGCTCTTCAGCAGCAAACGGCCAGGCACTGGTATTGAGCAGCGTGTCTTCAGCAATCACTTCCAGACCAACACCATCCTGCTGCGTCAGCGCTACCCAGCGAACATCGGTCTTGTTAGCCGTTTCCTGCGGACGCGGGTAAGCATGAATCTGTTCCTGAATGGTGCCACCATACACAGCCGCCTTCGCACCTTTACGATCTTCATAAGTCTCTACCGGGCCACGACCAAACCACTGAATGAACTGGTAGTCAGAAGGCAGGGTCATTTGCAGACCAAAGCGCATCATCACCGGCAGCTCTTTCTCACCCGGAGTAAATTCAGCCGCTACACGACATTCGCCATCAGCAAAGACCTGGTAAGTAAGAACGTACTGACACTCAATCGTTGGCAGGTCAAAACGGGTAATCACCTGCACTTCCTGCGTACTGATCTGCTCGACTTCAATAGCTGTCAGTTGACGTTTAGCACCGGCGTCCTGCCAGATAGTCGCCCACTCAAACGCTTTTGCCCCCAGATCGTTATCGGTCAGACCACGCCAGAAGTTTGGCTCCAGACCAGTGCGAATCAGGTTCTTACCATCTACCCGAAACTCAGCCATCTGCCCCGTCTTCGCATCAAAACGAATATCGAAGTTATGCCCTTTCAGTGAAACAGAAGTTTCTGATTCCGCCAGTTTAATGGAATGCTCTTCCTTAATCGCTGGCTTCTGATAGGCAGGGCGAGCGGTCACGGAGAACTGATCCCACGCCGCTTCATAGCCTGAGCCCAACATTGGCTCATTGTTACGGGTTACAGCACTCAGGGTAATCAGGTATTCACTGCCTTCGCTGATTTCCAGGCCGGAAAGGTCAACTGTCAGCGCTTCACGCTGACCGGGCTCCACAGCATTAACACCCAGGGAACCTTTAGCCACCTGAATGCCATCGGCGCTGACCTGGTATTGAATTTCAAACTTGTCCAGACCAATGAAGTCGTAATGGTTTTCGATTTCAAAACGACCGGCAGCCGCATCAACCGCATGGAAACGAACCGGCTGGTAAACCTTTTTCACTTCTGCCATGTGTGGATGCGGAGTGCGGTCAGGCGCTACCAGACCATCGTTCATAAAGTTACCGTCGGTAGGCAGGTCAGGATGGTAGTCCTTGCCATAGCCCCAGTACTTCTGGCCCTTGTCATTGGTCAGTTCCAGCGCATGGTCCATCCATTCCCAGATAAAACCACCCTGCAGGCACTGACTGTTGTCGATGATCTTCCAGTAATCATTCAGGATACCGACCGAGTTACCCATGGCGTGAGCATACTCGATCATGATCATTGGGCGACCGTCGTTTTGCTGGGAAAACGCCTGCAGACGCTCCAGGGTTGGATACATTGGGCAAACGATATCGGTATAAGGCGCTTCACCGGCTGGCTCGTACTGAACCGGACGACTACCGTCGCGCTCTTTTACCCAGTTGTACAGGGTTTCAAAGACACAGCCCTCACCGGCTTCATTACCCATAGACCAGATAATGACACAAGCATGGTTCTTATCTCTTTCCACCATCGCCTGCATACGATCCAGGTGGGCCGGAATCCAGGACTCGGTATCACCAATCTGGGTTTCAGGGCTCAGAGCCAGTGGGTGAGACTCGATATTAGCTTCGTCAACCACATACAGACCATACTCATCGCACAACTGATACCAACGGGAATGGCATGGGAAGTGACTGGTGCGCACCGCATTGATGTTATGCTCTTTCATCAGGCGGATATCAGTGAGCATGGTCTCTTCAGTCGCGACATGACCCAGGGTTGGGTGCAGCTCGTGACGGTTCACACCTTTGATTTTAATCGCCTTGCCATTAACCGTCAGTTGACCACCCGTGGTTTCAATACGACGGAAACCAACTTTATGGGAGGTGGTCTCCAGAACCTTGCCAGTGCTGTCGCTAAGGGTCAGCATCAGGGTGTAAAGGTTAGGGGCTTCAGCGCTCCACAGGCGAGGCTCTGCCACTTCAGAAGCAAACGTCAGTCGTTGTTCATTGCTGTCAAACGCTACATTTTGCTGTTGGCTGACAACAGGCGCAAAACCGTTTTTATCGTCCAGCAACTGTGCCTTCAGAGTCAGGTCCTCTGGAGCAGACTCGGCAAAATGTTTCAGGTCTACGTTGAGGCTGATTTCACCCTGGGTGAGGGTGTTATCCAGAGTCGCGCGGCAGTCAAAGTCAAAGATACGGGTTTTATCGGTTGAATAGATGAAGACTTCACGCTCCAGACCCGACATATCCAGCATATCCTGCTTTTCCAGATAGCTGGCATTAGACCAACGGAAAATTTCCAGGGCGATGCTGTTTTCACCTTCGCGAACATAAGGGGTGATATTGAATTCAGCCGGGTTCTTGGCGTTCTGGGTATAGCCAACACGCAGGCCATTAATCCATATGAAGGTAGCCGTTCTGGCACCAGCCAGCTGCAGGAAAATTTCCCGGCCTTCCCAGCTTTTGTCCATTTCAAATGTACGACGATAGGAACCTACCGGGTTATATTCCCTTGGCACTTCGGGCCACTCCGTCTGAAACGGAAAGCGCTCATCAAGGTAGATGGCTTGATCAAAACCCTGTGCTTCCCAGTTGCCGGGAACCTGAATATCGTCCCACTGGGAAACATCAAAACTTTCCTGCTGGAATCCTTTTGGACGGGATTGAGGATTAACGGCACAGTTGAACTTCCACAAACCGTTCAGAGACAGGTAGTTACCCGCCAGCTCTGGCTTATTGTTCAGTGCCAGCGCTTCAACCGTGTAAGGAAACGCGTTAACCCTTGGCGCTTCTTTATTAATGCCATTAATCTGGTGATTTTCCATCACCGCAGGGACATGATTGATCTCTTCGTACAAATCGGCGACCTGCAGGTCTCCATAAACAACAGCCGTCATATTTACTCCAGTAACATTTATTGGGTTTAAGTGCCCCGGACAAGATGACTGACCGGAGTCTCAATAATCCCAGGCAATTCCAGACAAAATAGATTTTAGTAAAATTTTACTCATCACCTTAACCGGATGTTAACCAGAAATAACTGATTCAAATCAAAACTCATCAACAGTTCAGAAAAAACTGAACACATTATTTCTCTAATGATCACATCGAATAAATGACAAAAAACCTGAAATCGGAGTCAGAAAGAACAAGACGGCTGTCTTTTACTTGTTGTCAGCATGCATGAATAACAGCCAGGGCAGCAGCGCACCAGCAGTAGAAGTCTGTGATGGTATTCGTCCCTGATACCTGTACAGAACTGTTAGCGAGTAGTTCCCCGGCTCTTCAACCGGGCCGGGATGGTCAGGGTCAGTGGAATATCTCGCTCCTCCCGAACCTGCTCTGACAGCAGATTCACACCCTGAACCCCCATGAGTTCTGAGTGAATCCTGAATGTCGACAAAGGAGGAAAGGTAAACTTTGCCGTCGGAATATCATTAACACTCATCAGTGCTACATCACTCGGCACTTTTATCTGACACTCGTGCAACGCACGCAGCACACCGATAGCCATGGAATCCGATGCGACAAAGATAGCTTCTGGCAGAGATTTCTTAATCATTGCCTGTGCCAGCTTATAGCCTGAGGAGCTTGAAAATTCACCGACATAAACATCCTGCGATGAAACTACCCCTTTTTTCTGACCATAACTCAGAAAAGCTTCTTCACGCTCATCAGTCGCGGCTCCTATATCCCGGCCACCAATAAAACCCAGCTTTGAGTAGCCTTCATTGACAAACAGATCAACCACCTGTCGACTGATCCTGCCCAAATCCGTATAGACACAATCAACCTCACCCTCAAAGCGATTACTATCTATACACACCACATGCTGAAAGCGTTTTTTCAATTGTTGAAGCAGGGTGTCTGACCCACAGCCAACCAGGAGTACACCGCTACAACTGCCAACATCGCTCTCCGGGTTAAACCCGTAGCTTTCTTTCAGGTTGAAATTAAGCTTCTTGCACTGAAGCTCTACTCCGTAGCGGATGGAAAGGTAGTAGGGATCATGGACTTCGTTTTCCTGATTGTAGTTGTAAACAGCCAATATATTCAGTGCCGCTTCCTGCTGCCTCTTTCTTTTACGAGTGCTTTTGTACTCCAGCTGTTCAGCAACCTCCAGAATTTTATGACGGGTTTCATTTTTGACACTGATGGTCGGATCATCGTTTAACACCCTCGATACCGTTGACAGCGAAACCCCTGCTTCAAGTGCAATTTCTTTGAGCGTAGCCATTTAAACCCCCGAGAAAAAAGCTGCCTTTATACCACAATCAGGAAATTTTTCTAAAAAAACCTTAACGTAAAGTAAACCTCTTTATTTTTGAGCAAATAACAGCAAAATAAGAAGAATTCCGACAAAACACTTAAAGTAAAAAAGTTCAAATAAAATATAGAACAAGTGATGTGCAAGATGTGAAAAATGTAATACTTCTGTCGTTTTACGACCATAGCCAAGAGTGGGTCTAACATTTTTGTCGAAAAATTTACCGTTCACAACGACTAAGAAAAGCACGAATTCATAGCTTAATATTACTAAAATTTGATAAAGATCATATATTTTTATCGATACCTTACATAGTATTTCACCAATTCTTGTGAGGAAATGTTTCAGTATACGGTTTTACCTGCCGTAGGTAATCTTACGCTTTCCTCTTTGTTTTTTGTTTGCTGAGTTCCGTCCACATACTCAATTTCACTGGTATCAGCTATCTGTCGCCCCTTCAAAAGGCCGGTCAGCTTTTGCCTGAAAAAAGTTTATTCAACCCCTTAGTTAGGCTTCTATCAGCTATGCGCTTTAAGAAAAGTTTACTGGCAGCATCAATCATTGCATCAATGCTACTGACAGGCTGTACCGACAAAAATGATGACGATGAAGTTAACATTGATCGTTCTTCCCTGAACCCTCTGGGTAAAATTGCCCTGCAGTATGACAACGTGCTGAACCGTAGCGGCAACCCAATGGCTCTGCGTGAGCGGGACAAATACAGTAATATTAAATTCAACCCACTGTACGACAATGGTAGCTGGCACGGCTTCCTGCTGCCGGGCAGTGCTGATACTTACGGCAGCTTCACCGGCCCCTCCATTATCGCTGAAGAGTACAATGTCCTGCTGGGCAAATACATGGACCAACTGTCCCTGACTGACAGCAACGGCCGTGTTTACGACCTGACCTCGGTTAAAAATCCTGAACTGATTTCTTACCCCGGCGCCCTGTACCAGCGTTATGATCTGGGAGATATTGAAGTCGCTATGGAAATGCGTTTTGTCGATAAACGCGTCTCCCTGGTTAAGACCACTGTCCTGAACAAATCCAGCTCTGCAAAAGAGCTGACCTTTAACTGGGCAGGTGAGCTGACAGAAGAGTTGTATCGTAAACCGGGTGTCACAAATAAAGAAACAGTGACAGGAAAATACGGTGAAGACTTCCGCACCTTCACGCCTGACATTTATGGTATCAATGTCCGCCTGAATGAACAGCGTGATACCTATGTGATGATGACTCAGGATGATGCGACTTTTATGATTCGTCGCACGCTTGAAACAAAATTCAATCTGAATGATCCACTCAGCTATGAGTCCAAATCCTCGCCGGTTACCATTGCCGCCGGTAGCTCTTCTTCTGTCTGGTCCACCCAAGCCTACGGTCACGATGCGAATGAAGTAGCCGACATTGAAAAGCGGACTGCAAGCATCCTGAACAACCCTGAAAGCCATTTCAAGAAGTCTGCAGATCGCTGGGAAGGTTACCTGAAAAACGGTCTGACCAACGATAAAGCCACCAAACAGCAGTCCCGTCTGGCGGTAAAAACCATCCAGAACCTGCACACCAACTGGCGTTCGCCCTATGGCTTCCTGCAGACCTCCGGTGTAACACCCTCTTATACCGCACCATGGTTTGCCGGTGGCATCTGGCCGTGGGACAGCTGGAAGCACGTTTACGCACTGGCCCACATCAACCCTGATCTGGCGATGGACAACGTGCGTGCCATGTTCGACTATCAGGTGACTAAAGACGACACACTGCGTCCACAGGATGCCGGTATGTTGATTGACGTGGTGTTCCCGAATGCCCAGTCCCTCCGTGTAGAAAAACCATTTAATAATGATGTAATTCGACACCTGCAAAACGCTGATCACCTGGACGGCGACAACTGGAACGAACGCAATACTAAGCCATCCCTGGCGTCCTGGTCCGTATGGGAAACCTATCTGGGTCTGAAAGAGCTGGGTCGTGAAGACGATGCCGTCAAGTGGATCGCAGAAATGTACCCACAGCTGGTTGAGTACCATAACTGGTGGTACAGAAACCGTGACGTCAATGGAAACGGTATTGTTGAGTATGGTGCCACTATGGATCCGGCTCACAATGATGAAAATGGCGAATTAAAATTCAAATTCACTTATTCCGATGACCTGAAAATGCCTGATGAACTGAAAGGCATGATGGGGCAGTTCTGCGAAGGAGAAAGCAAGAAAGTCTGCTACAGCACTGAAATGTACGATGATATGGCAGACTGGGGCAAAGTTGATATTTCTGCTCCGGCACAGGATGGTGCAGGCTGGGAATCCGGCAGGGATAACGCTGCTAACTTTGGCTTTATTTCTGATGAACAGCTGCAAGCGTATGCGGAGAAAGAATACGACGGCAACATGGTTCTTGCCCGTGCCGACTGGACACCCCGCTTCTTCCAGCACAAGGTGAATGGTGAACCAGTAGGCTACACCATCAACCAGGAATCCGTTGACATCAACTCTTACCTGGCGGGTGAAAAGAACTTCCTGGCGCAAATGGCAGACCTCCTGAGTAAGCCGGACGACGCCAAAACCTACCGTGAAGACGCAGAGAAGATAGCAACCTACATCAACACCCACATGTTTGATGAAAAGTCCGGCTTTTACTACGACCTCAAAATTTCCGGCGATAAGTTACAACTTTACGGACACGATCCAAAAGGTGAGCTACTGACCAAACGTGGTCGTGGCCCTGAAGGCTGGTCGCCGCTGTTTAACAAGGTTGCAACACAGGAAAACGCTCAGAAGGTTCGTGATGTGATCATGGACCCGAAAGAGTTTAACGCTCCAAAGGTACCATTCCCCACCGCTGCAATGAGCAATCCGGCTTACGACGCGAACATTTACGGGGCTTTTACAGGTTGGCTGATGGAAAATGAGGGGTTGCAACAGAAATAGCCTTTCAGGAAAGATTGATTTGAACAGATCAAAATTTCTGAAGGATCAGACATGTGTACAACACCCTCACTACGTCCTATGTTCGCATTTCCCGGCTGGGTAATCGAGCAGATTGATATTGATTGGGAAGTCAAACAAGCTTTTGTCTATCTCCGCAGGGATGGCCGAATTCAGCACGAGAAATGCAGTCAATGTGAAACCCCTATGGGACAAATGAAGACAAAAGATCGGTGTGTCCAGGATTTACCACTGGGAGTTCTACAGGTAAATCTTCTCTTCACAGCTTTTCAGGGCCGCTGCTCACACTGCAACAATATTGAAACCGTTACTATTCCTGGTTTAACTCCCAAGGCTCAGGCAACCGATCGCCTTAAACGACACGTCAGCCATTTATGTCGCTATATGCCCTGCGACAAGGTGCCTGAATTCATTGCTATATCCGGTGGTACTGCCCGTCGTTGGGATAAAGAGATGCTGCTGAGAATGCTTTCAGCTCCAAAGCGTGACGGTATTCGCGCTCTGCTCATTGACGAAAAATCCATTGGCAAAGGCCATCAGTATCTTACCGTTGTTCTTAACGCCGACTCAGGAGAAACCCTCTTCCTTGGTGAAGGCAAGCGAAAAGAGACTCTGGATGAGTTCTTGAGCAGCCTGACTGAAGAGCAAAAAGCGAGCATCGAGTGTGTTGGCATAGACCGTGGTGGCAGCTATCAGGCTTCGGTGAAAGAGCACTTGCCCAATGCGGATATTGTATACGACAAGTTTCACATTATTGCCAATTATAATGATGTGATAGATCAGATAAGGCGCAGGGAGTGGCGTCAGGCTGAAGAAGAGAACAAGCCCTTTATCAAGGGTCAGCGGTTCAACCTGTTCATGAACCCTGAGAACCTGACTCCAAAGCGAGAAAGCAGTCTGAAAGAGCTCTTGAGCATGAACGAGGATCTCAATCAGGCTTACATCCTGAAAGACATGCTCAAACAGCTATGGACGTACACGTACAAAGCGTGTGCCGGCAAGTTTCTGGATAGATGGATAGAGTTAGCAAAAGAAACCGGAATTGCAGAACTTAAGAGGTTTGCTAAGGGCTTGGACAGGGCAAGAGAGGGCTTGCTGTCGTACTGCCATCATCGTATAACCAGCGCGAAGATTGAAGCTTTCAATGGAGTCATCAAACGGATTATCTACAAAGCTTGTGGCTACAATGATCTTGATTACCTCTATCTTAAAATCAGGCAGGAGGCTGTAAAATGATCAGCCAACCTGTAAAAGAGCCACATTTACTGGCGTGGACGTGTCTGGGTTGACCAGGTGTATTTTGGCTTGCAGGGTCTGGCAAACTACGGCTTCCATGATGATGTTCAAACACAGATGAACAAGATTCTGGAAAACGCTGAAGGCCTGCTGGAAGACGGTGCCATCAGGGAGAACTATAACCCTGAAACCGGTGCCGTTCAGGGCGCTACCAATTTCGGTTGGAGTGCGGCGCACTTTTATATGATGTATCGCAACTTTATGAACAAGTCCGAGTAAATCCGACGACTTGTTTTAGTTCAGAGCGGGGGCTTCTTCTGGAAGTAGCCCCCGTTTTTTGACTGGCGGAACAATAAACCGGAAAAAAGTCAGATGTCACAAGGAATGGTAAGCGTTACTTCCAGCCCACCCTGCGGATGGTTGCGAAGGCTTAACTGCCCCCCGTGAGTCCCCACCAGGTGTCGTGCAGTAATCAGGCCTAAGCCATTACCTCCGGGATTACAGGCTTCACCATGCTCGAAACGACGATAGGGCTGAAAGACTTCTTCTTCCATACCTTCTGGCAATCCGGGTCCCTGATCTCTGATAACAATGCGGTTATAACCCTCTTCTACAGAAAGAGAGATACCCGCACTGCCACCATAAACCACAGCATTATCAATCAGGTTCTCAAGGCAACGCCGCAGTGCCAGGGGCTTGCCAGTGACGACTTCGTGCTCATGGCACTTAACGCTGATCTTCTGCCCAACAGACCGGCCAGCCCGGGCAATATTTTCCAGCATCTGTTCCAGATCGACACTTTCCGGGTTTTCATGGATATCTGTATCCCGAACCATTTGCAAGGCACTGCGCACCATCATGTCCAGATGCTCAATATCTTCAACAAACCCCTGTCGTTCATCGTCGTCATCCAGCATTTCTGCTCGCAAGCGCAACCGCGTCAACGGGGTTTTCAAATCATGGGAAATTCCGGAAAACAGCTGCTTACGATCATTCAGAAAGTGCTGAATATTCCTCTGCATACGGTTAAACGCACTGGCAGTCGTTTTAAATTCCCGCGCCCCTTCTTCCGGCAAATACACAGGTTCAAAACTTCTGCCAAAATTTTCAGCCGCCCTGGATAATTGCTCCACCGGCTGAGTCAGCACGTAAATCATCCAACTGCCGAACATCAGCAAGACGGTCAGCCCGAACAGATAAATCACTTGCAAATCCATAGGCAGAGAAGACGACATAATGCCGGAGTCTGGCATCAGGGTAGCAAGATACAACCACTCATTATCTGAAACCGGCACCTGTATCACCAGAACCGGCAACGACAGTGGCTCAACAATCAGTGTGTGCTGACCCCAGCTTTCAGTTAAATCCATCAGGTAAGTGTTGTTATTGAACACCCGCAGCGTTTCCGGTGCCGAAAACGCAATACTGATATCGCGATTGGAAAAAGTACCATTGGCCTTAAAGGCTCCCAAAGTGTCCTTAAAACCGTTAATCACAATATCCTGACTACGGGTTCCGGGCAGTTCGTCGATCTCGATAAAGTCACGGTTGAGCGTCACGAAATAACGTGTCCCCCCCATATCCCGCAACTGATCCAGAATAATGTGGCGATAGCGTTCAGGCAGGGAATCAAAGTACTCAATCGTTGATAACACTCGCACAGCCATATTGGAGACAACGTTTTCCAGGGCCTTTTCCTGAGTCGCCCAGCTTTGGAAGTTCCAGACAGTACTGATGACCAGTTGCGAAGCAAACACCAGCAATAGCATAAACATGAAAAACCGCCCGGGCAGAGAGTCAGGCAGTAGAGTTCGACTCAGGGAAGACAGCCTGCCCCAGTACTTTCTGGCCGTTTTACTGCGAACCGTTGCGTCGGTACCAACATCAACAAAGTCAGACAAATAGTTATTTCCTCAAGCGGGCGCTTTATCAACCCATTCAACTTCGGTCGTTAAGATGTAACCCTGCCCCCTGACGGTTTTGATCAGTTCCGGCGCACGGGCATTTTCACCCAGGCACTGTCGTAAACGACTGACATTCACATCAATAAAACGATCCATGGGTGCCGGGTTTCGTTTGCGCGTTACATCAGCGATACTCTCACGACTCAGCACCTTGCCCTGATTGCGAACAAACAACATCAGCAGGTTATAGTCAGCCCCCGTCAATGGCACAGGCTCGCCTTCAGGAGAGACCAGCTCACGGGTCACCTTATCCAGACAGAAACCGTTAAACACGGCATAGCGGCCCGTTGTTTTAGGTTCTGCCACCTGCTCACTGCGGCGGAAAATTGCCTTGATGCGCGCCAGCAGTTCACGAGGATTAAACGGCTTACCCAGATAATCGTCAGCCCCCATTTCCAGACCAATGATTCTATCCATCTCATCAGAAACCGCTGTCAGCATTATTACCGGCGCTTTTGAGAAGGTACGCAGTTCACGACAGACATCAAAGCCATCCATACCCGGCATCATGATATCCAACACAATAATCACGCGAGACTCATCTTCTCCGGCGGAACGCCACTCCTGAAACGCCTGCAAAAAGGTTTCACCGCTATTGGCGGCAATGACGTTATAACCGTTCTTTTTCAGATAGCTTGCAAGCAGATCACGAATCGAGTCATCGTCGTCTACAACAAATACCGTGCTAGGAGCCTGTCGGACTTGTAACAAGTCCAGAAAAGAAGGCGGCATCATAACCCTGCTGCCTGTTTAAGCTACTGTGCAAGCTGTTCTCACAACCGCCACTCTTACCCGTAAATAGTAAAACATCGCCCAAAAAGCTCTGTATGCAGCCAGAAGTTGAATCATAAATAACCAATTTTCAATGTCCGCCATCGCCATGGCAAACATTTTCTTCAGATTGAAGCCTGTGCAGAGCAGATCCCATTCAGCAGACACCTCTGCAAAGCCTCGAACCAGAAATTGGCGATACCCCATCACTTCTTTCTGTATTCCAAAGGTTGGTTCAATCGTACTTTTCCGCAAGGCATAAACAGCCCGACCTTCTTTTGTCTGCAGCCGCCAACGCATCAGGTCTAATGCTGTTACATCGTCGCCTTCCGGCATAGGATCATCAGGTTTAAAGCGCTCCATCAAAGGTTTATTGTGGGCATCACGCTTCTCTGCGATATACGCAGTTGCGCCATAGTTATCCACAGCTGACACATTACTCTCACTGAAGTAGCCTGTGTCTGCCAGGATCGCTTCGGGCTTGCCAAGTTCGTCTTCACGAGTTGCCAGTTCTTCAAGGGCTGGCTCTACCTGCTGTTTGTCGTTTGTTGCCTGAGTAATGTGTTTTTCTACGATCAGTCCGCTTTCAACATCAACTGCAGCCTGCGCATTATAAGCTTGTTCATAACTGCCGCCTGATGTTGGCATGATGCGGGAATCACGATCTGTCAGATTGACCTGGTCTTTGTCTCTTGGGTCTGCCTCTGGGGCTTTGGGTTCTCTACCCCTCGGCTTTTTTCCAGACTCCCTGATCGCTTCCCTGCGAGCCACTTTTTCCTCATATTCTTCCAGCTCGTATTGGTATCGCTCCTCAGCGCGACGCTCTATTTCTGCTTTTGCTTCGGCAATAACAGCAAGGCGATCTTCCCTACGCTTGAGCTCCTCTGGAATAGAAAGCTCTTCAGGCTGCTCTTCTGCATCGGCTTTCTCTGCCATTTTCAGGAGCTCATCCACCTCAGACTTGAGCTGTTTTTCCAGCTTGCAGGCATACTCGTAGCTGAGGGCTTTGTGTTTGCTGGCATTCGCTTTCATTTTGGTGCCATCCAGACTGATGGTTCCCATTTTTAACCACTGGGCTTCTTTAGCGATCATTAGAATCTGGGTAAACAGGTTGCTGATTTCCTTGCGAAACCGCTTCCGGAAAGCATTAATACTGTCATGATCTGGGTGTTCATTGGCACAGATATAGCGGAAAGCAATAGAGTCGTGAGTAGCCTTCTCCAGCTTTCGGCTGGAAAAGACACCTGTCGCATAGCCATAAAATAACAGCGAGAGCATGAGCGATGGATGCCAGGCTTTGGAACCTCTACCGCTGTAGGACTTGATGAACGGATCAAGATCGAGCTGCTCGACGACCTCTACAACAAAACGGGCGAGATGACGTTCCGGCAAATAATCATCGACACTGGCGGGAAACATGTCTGGAATACTGCGGTCAACGGGTCTGAAAGTCCATCTCTTCATTTGTCAGAGGTTGCTTGCTTGAAAAGTGATTATTGGCAATTATGCCAGATTTTTGCTCTAAGTCCGACAGGCTCCTAGAATCAACCATAAGCAACCAAATCCCAATAGTCTGCAACATTATGTCTCGGGAAGAGACTGTAACATAATGATTCAGCTCAATTTTAAATAAATGGAGTTCACACTGTCATACACAGTTCTCCCATCGATCCCGCATGAATGCACAGATAAAATGTAGAAACCGCTGTGTGTTCACTTAAAGAACGTTACCAGACCGATCCTCACACACCTCCAGTGATGGACTACATTTCAGACACGATTCGTGAAAATGGTGTTCTTCATGGTTGGCACAACATTTCTGTTGCTACTGATTGCCCTGATTCTGATACTTAACAACCGGCTAGCCCCAGCTATTGGAATGTTCATCCTGTCTTACGCTGTCGCTTTATTCTGGTTTCAACACCATGCGACTGGCACACTGCCCATCTTGCTGTAGGAAAATACAATGAGTCAGCCTGATCCACTAGCTGTATCCTGCCAATGGCGTCAACTCAATGCGCTGGGGCTGTTAATTCTGTCCGGCATTCTGGCTTTTGCTCTGTACGACCAGTTTGTCTATCATGAACTGCCCTGTCCTTTGTGTCTGCTCCAGCGAATTGCCTTTACCGCCTGCATGTTCGGCATCACACTTAATATTTTTTATGGCCCAAGACCCTGGCATTACGGCTTATTGTTGCTATCAGCCATGCTGGGCGCCGGCATCGCCCTGCGACAGGTCAGCCTGCACGTCATCCCCGGTACACCGGGTTACGGCAACCCGTTTTTTGGCTGGCATTTTTACACCTGGGCATTCATTTGCTTTACCGCCATTCTTGCCACAGTCTCACTTGCATTACTGGTTCCGGGCCACTTCACTGTATCATCTGCATTTATTCAGTTTTCCGCACAGGCTGCATGGGTAAAATGTACTATCGTCGTCTGTTTTGCAGTCATCTGCATCAACATGGTTTCAGCCTTTCTGGAGTGCGGCCTATATGCCTGTGATAGCAATCCAGTGCATTACAAGCTACTGCAAAACTGGTTCAAATGAACAGTGTCAATACGTAATAAAAAAACGGGCAGATGATTCATTCATCCGCCCGTTTTTTTAAGCTTTAAAAGCCAGTGAACTGTCTCACAGCATCAGCTTACTCACCGTAGTAAGCTTTCTTCAGCAACTCTTCCAGCTCAGTCACCAGCGGCATACGCGGGTTGGCTGTCGTACACTGATCTTCAAATGCAAAGGCAGCCAGCTCCGGCACTTTAGCCAGGAACTCTTTCTCATTGAAGCCCATTTCTTTCAGGGAAAGCGGTACCTCAACTTTCTTCATCAAGTCACGAACTGCATTGGCCAGAGACTTAACCCCCTCATCAGTCGTGCTGTGAGGCAGTCCCAGAATTTTGGCGACTTCAGTGTACTTCTCGTGGGCAATGTAGTGGTCGTATTTCGGGAAAGTCGCTACCTTGGAAGGCTTGCTGTTACCGTTGTACTCAATCACATGCGGCAGCAGCAGGGCATTAGCCAGACCGTGAGGAATCTTCATCTCGTGACCCAGCTTATGCGCCATGGAGTGGTTGATTCCCAGGAATGCGTTGGCAAACGCCATACCCGCAATACAGGAAGCATTGTGCATTTTCTCACGAGCGCGCTTGTCGGCAGACTCGTAAGACGCTGGCAGGTAATCGAAGGTCAGCTGAATAGCCTTCATTGCCAGGGCGTCAGTGTAGTCAGACGCCATAACCGATACAAAAGCTTCCAGAGCATGAGTCAACACGTCCAGGCCGGTGTCTGCCGTTACCTTCTTAGGCACGGTCTGTACCAGGTTCGGGTCCAGAATCGCTACATCTGGCGTCAGCTCATAGTCTGCCAGTGGGTACTTAATACCTCTTTCCTTGTCAGTGATCACCGCAAAGGAGGTCACTTCAGAGCCGGTACCGGAAGTGGTAGGAATAGCCACCAGACGTGCTTTTTTGCCCAGTTTAGGGAACTTGTAAACACGCTTGCGAATATCCAGAAACTTCTGTGACATGCTTTCAAAATCAGCTTCTGGCTGCTCGTGGAACAACCACATGCCTTTTGCTGCATCGATGGGAGAACCACCACCCAGTGCGATAATCACGTCTGGATGGAAACGATCCATATCGTCAGCACCGGCACGAATAGTCGCCAGTGACGGATCAGGCTCGACCTGGTTAAATACACGAACCTGTACTGGTATCTGACGACGGTTCAGGTGGTACTGAATCTTGTCAACGTAACCCAGGCTCTGAATGGTTTCGTCGGTGACGATGAATACACGAGAAATGTCAGGCATCTTCTCAAGGTACTGCAAAGAGTTTGCTTCAAAGTAGATTTTACGGGGAAGTTTAAACCACTGCATACTCACACGACGCTTCGCCACACGCTTAACGTTAATCAGGTTAACAGCCGAAACGTTGGACGTGGTGCTGTTACCACCGTAAGAACCACAACCCAGAGTCAGGGAAGGCATATTAGTGTTGTACAGGTCACCAATCGCACCGTGGGTAGACGGCGAGTTGATGATAATACGGCCGGCTTTCATCGCCAGGGAAAACTGGTCGATGACGTCATCATCCTGAGCGTGCAGAACCGCTGAGTGACCCAGGCCACCAAAGTTCAGCATCTTGTCAGCCAGCTCAATACCATGCCTGGTATCGCGGGCTTTCAGAACACCCAGTACTGGAGACAGTTTCTCACGGGACAGGGGGAATTCCGGACCCACACCTTCGATTTCAGCCGCAATCACACGGGTTTCTGCAGGAATTTTAACGCCAGCCATCTCTGCGATGGTAACTGGCTTCATACCAACAATTTTACTGTTAACGTGACCATCAACAATCACAACTTCCGCCAGCTTTCTGGTTTCTTCAGGAGTCGTGAAGTAAACGTTCAGCGCTTTCATCTCTTTGATGAACTGCGGGTAAACTGCTTCGTGTACAATCGCTGCCTGCTCGGAGGCACAGATCATACCGTTGTCAAAGCTCTTGGACATCACCAGGTCATTGGTAGCCTGCTTCAGGTCGGCAGTACGATCAATGACACAAGGCACGTTACCCGGACCAACCCCCAGGGCTGGCTTACCGGAAGAGTAAGCAGCGCGAACCATGCCGGAACCACCGGTGGCCAGAATGACAGAAATATCCGGGTGAACCATCAGCTTCTGGGTTGCTTCCAGAGAAGGTTTTTCTACCCACAGAATACAGTCTTCCGGCGCACCCACTTCGACAGCAGCATCACGCAGGATACGAGCCGCTTCGCTGGAGCATTTCTGGGCAGATGGGTGGAAAGCAAAAACAATCGGATTACGGGTCTTGGCAGAAATAATGGACTTGAACATAGTGGTCGAAGTCGGGTTAGTCACCGGTGTAATACCGCAGACAATACCCACTGGCTCTGCAACCAGCATGTAATCTTCTTCTTCGTTATCTTCAATAACACCGACTGTTTTGTCGTATTTGATGGAGTGATGAACGTATTCAGTAGAGAAGATGTTCTTGGTCACCTTGTCTTCCAGAATACCACGGCCGGTTTCTTCAACCGCCATGCGCGCCAGCTCCATGTGCGCAGACTGCCCCGCAAGAGCCATCGCCTTATTAATACGGTCAATCGCTTCCTGGTCCAGCTTCAGGTATTTTTCACGAGCGACTTTCGCCCGATCCAGCAGAGCGTCGAGTTGCATCTCAACCTCTGTTTTACCTGTTTCCTGTTTTACTGCTTTGGCTGACTGCTTGTCAGTGGCCATTTGCATTACCTCTTACTTGTCATCGAAATCCTTCCAAGCCTGGTTCGTTCATTCAGGCTTTAGCAGATAGGCACGCCGTGCAATGTTATTCACTGCTATTTTGACGTGTTACCGCTTTTTGTGGAGCAGGTCATTGCCTGCTCCTCTTTATATTTTGTTGTTACAGCTATTACAGCTTGCCGACACCTGTCGGACTTGTATCAGTGCCTGGCGATAAAGTCGTTCAGCAAAGCTTTTACGTCTTCAGTAGTAGGCTGATTTACAGCCGCTTCAGCCATCACCTTCAGCTCTTCGTACTTGTGGCTACGCAGAACTTTCTTAACACGCGGGATGGAGGTCGCACTCATGGAAAACTCGTCCAGACCCAGACCCGCCAGGATCAGGGAGGCATGTTCATCGCCCGCCATCTCACCACACATGCCAGTCCACTTGCCCGCTTCGTGGGAGCAGTCGATAACACGCTTGATAGCACGCAGAACAGCCGGAGCCATTGGGTCGTACATATCAGCGATCATCTCATTACCACGGTCAACCGCCAGAATGTACTGGGTCAGGTCGTTGGTACCGATGGAGAAGAAGTCCATTTCCTGAATCAGCAGGTCAGCTACCATAACAGCCGCTGGCGTCTCAACCATGATACCCACTTCAACGGTGTCGTCGAAAGCAATGCCTTCGCTGGTCAGCTCAGCCTTAACGTCAGCAACGATCTGCTTCAGGCGACGAGCTTCCTCAACGGAGATCACCATTGGGAACATGATCTTCAGCTTACCGAAAGCGGATGCACGCAGGATAGCGCGCAGCTGGGTATTCAGGATCTCAGGCTTGTCGAAGCACATACGGATCGCACGCCAGCCCAGGAACGGGTTCAGTTCCTGTGGCAGGTCCAGGTAAGGCAGATCCTTGTCACCACCGATATCCAGGGTACGGATAACCACTGGACGGTCAGACATAGCTTCAGCCACTGCCTTGTATGCGTCGAACTGCTCCTCTTCGGTAGGCATCTGAGTACGATCCATGAACAGGAACTCAGTACGATACAGGCCTACACCCTCAGCACCGTGACGGTTTGCACCTTCGGTGTCTTTCACGGTACCGATGTTGGAGCAGATTTCGAACTGCTTGCCGTCAACGGTGGTGCATGGCAGGTCTTTCAGCTTGGACAGCTCTTTACGCTCTTCGTCCAGCTGCGCCTGCAGGGTCTTGTAAGAATCGATGGCAGACTGGTCAGGATTCACCAGTACCTTATTGTTGATGGCGTCCAGAACAACAGTATCACCGTTCTGGATGCAGTCAGTCGCTACCTTGGCACCAACGATCGCTGGCAGTTCCAGAGAGCGGGCCATGATCGCAGAGTGAGAAGTACGGCCACCAATGTTAGTGATAAAGCCCCATACGCGCTCCAGATCGATCTGGGACGTTTCAGACGGAGTCAGGTCATCGGCAATGATGATAGTGCCGTGAGCCACATCTTCCAGAGACGCCATGTCGATGCCCAGCAGGTTCTTGACCATACGACGACCAACGTCCTTGATGTCAGCAACACGCTCACGCAGGTAAGGGTCGTCCAGCTCGGCCAGCATCGCAACGTTTGTAGCAATGGTCTCACTCAGTGCCGCATCAGCAGGCTTCAGGCCCTTGATCGCTTCAACAACTTCTTCTTCCAGCTCTTCGTCAGTCGCTACCAGGATATGACCTTCGAAGACTTCAGCTTCTTCTTCGCCCAGCTTGGCAGCCGCTTTATCACGGATTGCCTCCAGCTGTTCAACCGTTTTAGCGATAGCATCTTTGAAGCGCGCAATGTTTGCGTCTACTTCAGAGCTGTCCAGTACGCCATCGCTGATTTGAAATTCAGCTTCTTTAAGGACAAATGCTTTACCAATGGCAACGCCGGAGGAAGCAATGATGCCTGAGAACATAAACCACCCACATTCATATCAATCTAAAACTGATGTTTGCATATAACAAAAACACTTAACACAAATCATCAGTAGTATTTAATCATTTAGTTTCGAACAGTGTTCCTGAGCAATCACTTAGCCATGCACAGACTTTGACATCAGATCACATTTAACATTTTCAAATGGAATAAAGCATCGAAACTGTCAGAAGCAATCAATCAATTCCAAGATAGTGCAACATTTGATAAAACGCTCTGCAAAACACTTATCAAACAAACAGCTAAACAAAAAAACAAATCCACTCAAATTCAAACATTGGGATATATGAATTGTTGCTTCATATAATGTTTTTTTATTTAAAACGTGAAATCCAAAAAAACCCACTCGAATTTATCTAGCCAGGGAAAATTACAACACCATTATGTGAATTTCCCTGACCTGAATCAGTATTTCCCTGCCACCAGCCCGGAAGGCGTCATGATTGCTGAAAAGCCTCTGTATTGCTTACCACCGGGTGGCAGGCACACGTAACGATACCCGCACACAACACTATAAGAGCAACGTGGCATTTGTATATAATTGCCAAATGTCGCACAATAGCGGGATGGCATTGCCATGCTTTCGTAATCATCTTCCTTTGAATGGTGGCCTCGGTAATAAATACATCTGTATTTATACACTGTTACCATCGTAACAGGTAAGAGCAGTTCGAATTATGAAACAATTTTTCAATAATTAACAGATTGAAAAAGGCTTCTTTACATCGCTTCTGGTCTTTTGATTAAAAAAAGCAATTAAAATGGCAATCAGAATGTTAATAATGACTGTGATTACTCAACCACGGTCAAATAAAAACATTCACTCCCAGTTCCATTCAACCGGACGTCTGTCCGGTTGAAAAAACTCGATGAAGCAAACCCTTCAGGGATGCATCACAACTGTTACCACTGACCGAGGAAACGTTTATGGCTCTGGTATCTATGACTGAAATGCTGAACAAGGCACGCGAAGGCAAATACGCTGTAGGCCAGTTCAACATCAACAACCTGGAATGGACTCAGGCTATCCTGACTGCTGCCCAGAAGTCTAACGCTCCAGTTATCCTGGGTGTGTCTGAAGGCGCTGCTCGCTACATGGGCGGTTTCAAGGTGATCACCGCTATGGTTGGCGCACTGATCGAAAGCATGGAAATCACTGTTCCTGTTGCTATCCACCTGGACCACGGCTCCAGCATCGAGAAGTGTAAAGAAGCGATCGACGCAGGCTTCACTTCCGTAATGATCGACGGTTCTCACGGTCCATTCGAAGGCAACGTTGAGATGACCAAGACCGTTGTAGAATACGCTCACGCTCGTGGCGTTTCTGTTGAAGCTGAGCTGGGTGTAGTTGGCGGTCAGGAAGACGACGTTATCGCTGACGGCGTTATCTACGCTGACGCTCAGGAATGTAAAGAACTGGTTGAGCGCACCGGTCTGGACTGCCTGGCTCCGGCTCTGGGTTCTGTACACGGCGAATACGCTGGTGAGCCAAACCTGGGCTTCGCTGAAATGCAGGAAATCAACGAACTGACCGGCGTACCTCTGGTACTGCACGGTGGTACTGGTATCCCGACTGCTGACATCCAGAATGCTATCAGCCGTGGTACTGCAAAAATCAACGTAAACACTGAAAACCAGATCGCATGGACCAAGATGGTACGTGAAGTTCTGGCTTCCGACGCTAAAGTTTACGACCCACGCAAGGTTATCGGTCCTGGTAAAGAAGCGATCGTTGAAACCGTAATGGGCAAGATCCGCGAGTTCGGTTCCGAAGGCAAGGCGTAAGCCCTGACCTCCCGCCAGCAGCCAGAAGGCTGCTGGCGGCTTTCCTGCCAGACTAACCTGTCACTGACACCCCCACTGATCAAAAAAATCAGTCACACTTCTGGGATACGGTCCGTCCATCTTCAAACTAAAGGGCTTTAATCCATCTGAAGACCGAACCAATGCAGCTCTCAAACGATACTTTCCGGCATACCGTGCAGTGCTGATAAACAGTCTGACAAAATCATTAATATTCATGAAAAACTGCCCCCTGTTATTGATCAGCAAAAGGAAAAGCCCTCCCCCTAAATAGACGACACTCATGTGATATATTTTATGACTCCCCATAGTACTATATTGAACAGACTCCTCCATAAACCAGACCTGCCCAACCTGTAACGCTTTCACCTGAGACCGCAACATTGCCTTGTCTAACGGCTTACCAAGAATAAATCCATCTTCACCACGCCGACACTGCTCATGACCGCCCGAATACCTTCTGCCATACCCGTAGACACTTAAAGGAGGAGAAAAACCAAGTAGATGATCAGCAAGCGCAAAGTGAACATAAGGTAACGTCAATAAAGCCTCCCCCATCTCAGGGGAGTTCCAGAAGTTAAGCATCCGGCGCCATACCCCTCGAACCGTCTCGTCGAATAAATCATCAGAATGACTCAGACACGGATCTTCACTCATCAAACGCTCCTTCACCCCGGCGGTAAGTGCATTAAAAAATGATGGATCCATGTGTTCGTAATAGACAAACACCTTGCGACCATCATCAGCGGTGTAACCCACCTGAACAGGCTTCTCAGGCCTGTCATCAACAGCTCTGAAATCAATACTGGCAAACACTTTCGGTTTTGCTGAAATATTGACACTCACACCTGACCCTTCATAAGTGCAACGTGTCGCCTCCACAAACCGAAAAGTAATCAGTATGTCGTCTCCAGAGTTATTTGGCCTATAATGCCCTACAAACCTTTTACTACCATTCACCTTGTTATCTTTAAGACACCAGCACCAGTTATCATGCACTTTGCGAGCATTTGATAAACCGACAAACAACAGAAAGAATAAAAATACTACCGCCTGAGTGAGTTTTTTATGACAACGCATTTGACAAACACCTCCACCTGTCTGTAGATACCCACTTGGCCATACTGACCACCTCAGGGAAGCGACAGAACAGAACTTACCGGAAGAACATCATTCGAACCTGCGCGGGAATGACGATGGTATATTCTTGTCAGCCTCTTCCCATAACGGTCAGGCGTCTGGCGAACCCTCGACAATATAGCTCTGCACCCCCATAAAGCGCCTTTCATTTTCACATCGGTCAAACCTTATTCTTAAAGAGTCCACTTCTTTTGCTTTTTCGCAGCAAACAAAAACGACCTTTCCATCCACAAAACTTTGCATCCACGAAGCTTTCCATTCACGAAGCTTTGCATCCACGAACAAGGTGGCGATAATATAAGCAGACCTCCATAGCTCAAACGCCCCTCTATAACCTTCAATAAAAAAGGAGCAAGCCATGGCGCTGATCAGCCTCAGACAACTTCTCGACCACGCTGCCGAGAACCGTTACGGCGTCCCAGCCTTTAACGTCAACAACCTGGAACAGATGCGCGCCATCATGGAAGCAGCCGACGAAACGGACTCGCCAGTCATTGTTCAGGCCTCTGCAGGAGCCCGAAAATACGCTGGCGCCCCCTTCCTGAGACACCTGATTCTGGCAGCCATTGAAGAGTTTCCACACATTCCCGTTGTGATGCATCAGGATCACGGCACCAGCCCCGCCATCTGTCAGCGTTCAATACAGCTGGGCTTTTCTTCTGTCATGATGGACGGATCACTAAAAGAAGACGGCAAAACCCCTTCCAGCTACGAATACAATGTTGAGGTGACTCGCCGAACCGTTGAAATGGCTCATGCTTGCGGAGTTTCTGTAGAAGGGGAACTGGGCTGCCTGGGCTCTCTGGAAACCGGCGAAGCCGGAGAGGAAGACGGCGTTGGCGCTGCGGGCAAACTGTCTCAAGACCAGCTATTGACTGATCCCGACGAAGCTGCTGAATTTGTTCAGGCTACTCATGTCGATGCCCTCGCCATCGCCTGCGGTACCAGCCATGGTGCCTACAAATTCACCCGCCCTCCGACTGGTGACATCCTTGCCATTGACAGAATCCGCGAGATACACAAACGCATACCCAACACCCATCTGGTTATGCACGGCTCATCATCCGTTCCACAGGACTGGCTTAAGGTTATTAACGACAACGGTGGAGAAATACCGGAAACCTACGGCGTTCCTGTCGAGCAGATCCAGGAAGGCATTCGCCACGGGGTACGCAAGGTCAATATCGACACCGACCTGCGTCTGGCATCAACAGGGGCTATCCGCCGGTTTATGCAGGAAAACAAATCAGAGTTTGACCCACGCAAATACCTTACTGTTGCCACCCGGGCAATGAAAGATATCTGCCTTCAGCGCTATCAGGCTTTTGAAACGGCAGGCAATGCTTCAAAAATCAGAGCATTAAGCCTCGAAGCCATGTTCGACCTCTACAACAAGGGTAACCTTGACCCCAGAATCCAGTAACCCGGATAACCGGTTGCACAGCCTGTGCAACCGGTTCCATGCGCTGGGTCATATCAGCAGCGTCTGCATGAGTGTTATAACGTCTGTCATCATCCCGACCTTTATAAATTTCAAAATAAACCGGAGAATGTCAGATATGCTGTATGGACTGGATATCGGCGGCACCAAGATGGAGCTGACTGCCTATAACGACCGCTACGAAAGAGCGTTCAGCAAACGCATCCCAACACCTACTGACAACTACGACACCTTCAGGCAAAGCATAAAGACTCTGATCCGGGAAACCGATGAGCAACTCAACGTACGAGGCTGTGTCGGCATTGGCATTCCGGGCTTTATTGAACCGGATTCTGCAAAGGCAGTGATTGCCAACATTCCATGCGCCAATGGTAAAAACCTTCTGTCCGACCTGGAGTACATGCTGAACCGACCCGTTAAAATAGACAACGACGCCAACTGCTTTACTATCTCGGAAGCTATTGGTGGTGCCGGTGAAGGCTTTGACACCGTATTCGGAGTTATTCTTGGCACAGGCTGCGGCGGCGGACTCTATGTACAAAACAGGATTTATACCGGCCGTAACAATCTGGCTGGCGAATGGGGCCATACCCCACTACCCTTTCAAGCGCTGGAACTGGGAGGCTCTGACTTCCCGGTTATCGATTGTGGCTGCGGCCTGCGGGGCTGCCTGGATAATTACCTGTCAGGCCGGGGACTGGAAATCATTTACAAGCACTTTGCAGGCAGGCACGCCAAAGGCAAAGAGATAGTGCAACTCTATCGCCACCAGGATGGCGACGCCGAAAAGACCGTCAGCCTTTACACAGAGCTTCTTGCCTGCGGGCTTGGAAGCCTGACCAACACCCTTGACCCGGGTGTCTTTGTTGTAGGCGGAGGGCTGTCTAATTTTGATGAACTTTACGACCTTGTCCCGCCACTGATGAAAAAATACACGCTTAAGCTTGGCAAGCTACCCGAAGTACGAAAAGCCCGGTTTGGTGACGCTGGCGGCGCTCGCGGAGCCGCTATGTTAAATCATTAATTGTTATAACCATGCGGTAGCAGGAATACCTGCTACCTGTTTGCGCAAAATAAACGAAACAAAAATAATTCTTTTTTACAAGCAACAAATACTAACTACGCTTACCTCTGATTACACATAAGATATCAAAGGGATAAAGCATTATGGCGCTCTTTCCGAAGTGTCTGCGGCAAATTACAACATTAATTATCGTGTTAAATGCAGCCACCTCCGGCTTCGCCCTTGCTCATGATGGTCATATTTCAGCCACCACTTTCCAAAAAGTCAGCAAAAAACACGCTGATTGCCATACATCAATGCAGTCAATCGCCCAGACAAACCAGGCTTATCTACCCCCGGGCCTGCGATGCATTACCACGACAGAAACACCAACAGATACTATTGTTGAACAATCAACCTTCAACAGCCATGGCATCGAATACGACTGTTCATTAACCTCCGCAGATCACAGCAATGGCACCCTGCTCAGCCATTGCAATGGCATAGTGCAAGCCAACATACCCAATGCCACTCCAGCAAAACGCCAGTATCATGCACCAGGGCATTTTATGCTCGAAAGACGTTTGCCAGAATACATAGAGATTCCCTACCCGAACCTTCCATATATTCTGCTTGCCAGCAAAAGACTGGCCATAGACTACGCTTACTACTTTTTTGGGAATGGCTTTGAGCTTTACTACCACTTTAAAAAAATCCATAAAATCTGGAGGCGCTATTCTAAAAGCCTTAAGATCGTTGCCAGTCAAGTAAAAACAATAAACAGCCTTGGCGTCCGCCATCGGAAAAACCCTGCCCAACAGCTATGGATTAAAATTATTGATAGCTCAAAATTTTTTGCGTTACAGGCATGGAACCTGTATGAAATCCAAAAACACATGACACATTTCCTCAACATACAACACACTCACCAGTTTTCAGAAGGAGAAACCACTATCCAGGTAGGCAGTGCTGCCTTTGAACTGTATGAAGAAAATGATGACTTTTTAGAAGCCTTAAAAAGCATGCCGACCACTTCCAGAGACAGCCTGGAAGATTTAGCCCTGTACACACTCATTGTTTACAACGGCTATGAAGCAATAAACGGGATGCCGGAAGGCAAATCGATCACCTCTTATCTTTATAAGCTTGCCCAGAATGGAGCGCTTTACCTGCTGGCTCCCGGTAGTCGATACAGAGATTACAACAACCCTTTAAAAGCCCCCCCCGGGGTCTCTTCTCAGCCCGCAGTCAGAGGGCCTGAATTAACAGTTCCTCTGGTAAGAAGCTACCACGACATACGATATTACTGATGAAATAGCCAGGCTTATCAGAATTTGTCCTATTGCAGCTAAGCGCTAAAAACCATGCGTGTAGAGACTGCCGCATAAATTTCAGGCATAAAAAAACCAGTCACACTGGACTGGTTTCTTGTATTGGAGCGGGAAACGAGACTCGCCCTTGCTATAAAGAGACGACCCCAACCTTGCCAGAGACAGCCGCATAAATTTCAGGCATAAAAAAACCAGTCACACTGGACTGGTTTTTTATATTGGAGCGGGAAACGAGACTCGAACTCGCGACCCCAACCTTGGCAAGGTTGTGCTCTACCAACTGAGCTATTCCCGCAGAAGTATTTAACGACCCTTCAGTCGTATTCTTTAGATAAGAAAGTGGCATCCCGTAGGGGACTCGAACCCCTGTTACTGCCGTGAAAGGGCAGTGTCCTAGGCCACTAGACGAACGGGACACATTCTACAACCAGAATCAAATTCTGATTATTGAAACTTGGTGGAGCCTAGCGGGATCGAACCGCTGACCTCAACACTGCCAGTGTTGCGCTCTCCCAGCTGAGCTAAGGCCCCAAACCTTGTTGCTGAATTATGCCGTTTTTTCATTTGAAATCAAGTACTTGTTGATCTCTTTCGGCAATGCTGTCAGCAGCAAACGAGGCAAAATAATAGGGATTTGCGTTATCACTGTCAACCACTAGTTGATTTTTAAGTTATCTGGTTTTGCCCCCCAGGCTTTCAGAAAATTCAGATAGTTTCCTCGCAGCTTATCTCTTAACCCGTTCCCGTCAGGGTTTCGATAAACAAATCTGGCGCGCTCAAGAACCTTCGAATCCACAGGTGTACGAAAGTCAGGCATTTCATCACCAATAACGCTGATAATCCTTTTTGCTACATCTCCCGGACTGGCACCCTGCGCCAGGCGATCCACCATCATACGTTTCAGATTACCCGTCTGCGCTCCAGCGCTATCCCCCTGTACTTTCACTGGACCGATAACAGTACTTTTTCCAATGTTGGTATTGGTAGCCCCAGGCTCAAAAACCACCACCTTGACCCCATAATCCTCAAGATAAGAAGACTGCCCAAGTGACATGGTCTCAATAGCAGACCGGGTCGCCGAATAAGACTCCATCAACCCTCTTGGCTCAAAAGCCTGCGAACTGCTGATATTCACAATCAGCCCGGATTGATGCTTGCGCATATATGGCAGGACAGCACGAGTCGCCCTTGCATAGCCGACCACATTCACATTTAACATATCCAACAACTGGTCCGGCTCAACACTCTCTACAGAACCAATAACCATATAGGCTGCATTATTAACCAGAACATCAATTCCCGACTCCCAGTCTCCAACCATTTTTATTGCAGCATCCACAGAACTGGTATCAGCCGGATCCATTTTAATCAGCGAATAACCTTTATAGTCACCAACCAGACCAGCCTGCCGCGTAGTGCCATAAACCCTGTAGCCTTTATCAGCTGCCAGCTCTTCCACCAGGCTTTTACCAATACCAGAAGAAGCCCCGGTTACAATTACAACCTTTGCCGCATCATTAGCCTGCAGCAAACTTCCCAGCAGCAGCAACCCAAGCAGCCAAAAACGCATCGCCATTCTTTGATTCTCATTTGTAATTTTTGATAAAGAAAAGTAGCAGCAATTAAAGGGATTGGCTGAGACAAAGAAAAATCAACATTTCTGAAACGCAAAAAGCCCGACGCATTTAAGCGTCAGGCTTAATTTTCTATAGGGAAAATGGCATCCCGTAGGGGACTCGAACCCCTGTTACTGCCGTGAAAGGGCAGTGTCCTAGGCCACTAGACGAACGGGACGCAATTCTGCGTCTTTATGCTTATGCATAAAGCCTGTTTATTTGGAGCGGGAAACGAGACTCGCCCTTGCTATAAAGAGACGACCCCAACCTTGGCAAGGTTGCATTTCACACCCAAATCTAAACTGGAGCGGGAAACGAGACTCGAACTCGCGACCCCAACCTTGGCAAGGTTGTGCTCTACCAACTGAGCTATTCCCGCAACAATGGAAGCAATTTAACGACATCTTCAGGTCAAAACGTAATCAGTAATTACCATTAACTGACTGCGTTAAAAGAAATGGCATCCCGTAGGGGACTCGAACCCCTGTTACTGCCGTGAAAGGGCAGTGTCCTAGGCCACTAGACGAACGGGACGCAATTCTGCGTCTTTATGCTTATGCATAAAGCCTATTTGTTTGGAGCGGGAAACGAGACTCGCCCTTGCTATAAAGAGACGACCTCAACCTTGGCAAGGTTGCATTTCACACCCAAATCTAAACTGGAGCGGGAAACGAGACTCGAACTCGCGACCCCAACCTTGGCAAGGTTGTGCTCTACCAACTGAGCTATTCCCGCGCTGAAGATATTTTGAGACTTCTTCGAAGTCTGGGAAACGAGACTCACTCTCCACCCCGGAGGCGACCCCAACCTTGGCAAGGTTGTGCTCTACCAACTGAGCTATTCCCGCGCTGAATATGTTAGAGACTTATTCGTGTCTTAAAGAAAATGGCATCCCGTAGGGGACTCGAACCCCTGTTACTGCCGTGAAAGGGCAGTGTCCTAGGCCACTAGACGAACGGGACGCAATTCTGCGTCTTTATGCTTATGCATAAAGCCTATTTGGAGCGGGAAACGAGACTCGCCCTTGCTATAAAGAGACGACCCCAACCTTGGCAAGGTTGCATTTCACACCCAAATCTAAATTGGAGCGGGAAACGAGACTCGCTCTTGCTATAAAGAGACGACCCCAACCTTGGCAAGGTTGCACTTCACACCCAAATCTAAACTGGAGCGGGAAACGAGACTCGAACTCGCGACCCCAACCTTGGCAAGGTTGTGCTCTACCAACTGAGCTATTCCCGCGCTGAATATGTTAAAGACTTATTCATGTCTTAAAGAAAGTGGCATCCCGTAGGGGACTCGAACCCCTGTTACTGCCGTGAAAGGGCAGTGTCCTAGGCCACTAGACGAACGGGACGCAATCTTTTGCGTCTTTATGTTTTGAGTAACATAAAGCCTGAATTTTGGAGCGGGAAACGAGACTCGCCCTTGCTATAAAGAGACGACCCCAACCTTGGCAAGGTTGCATTTCACACCCAAATCTAAACTGGAGCGGGAAACGAGACTCGAACTCGCGACCCCAACCTTGGCAAGGTTGTGCTCTACCAACTGAGCTATTCCCGCACTGAAGATATTTTGAGACTTCTTCGAAGTCTGGGAAACGAGACTCACTCTCTACCCCGGAGGCGACCCCAACCTTGGCAAGGTTGTGCTCTACCAACTGAGCTATTCCCGCACTGAAGATATTTTGAGACTTCTTCGAAGTCTGGGAAACGAGACTCACTCTCTACCCCGGAGGCGACCTCAACCTTGGCAAGGTTGTGCTCTACCAACTGAGCTATTCCCGCGCTGAAGATATTTTGAGACTTCTTCGAAGTCTGGGAAACGAGACTCACTCTCTACCCCGGAGGCGACCCCAACCTTGGCAAGGTTGTGCTCTACCAACTGAGCTATTCCCGCAAAGTGGAAGCAATTTAACGACATCTTCAGGTCAAAACGTAATCAGTAATTACCATTAACTGACTGCGTTAAAAGAAATGGCATCCCGTAGGGGACTCGAACCCCTGTTACTGCCGTGAAAGGGCAGTGTCCTAGGCCACTAGACGAACGGGACGCAAAATCATCTTCATACTCATCGTATAAAGATATTCTTCTCTAAGAAGAAGTGGTGGAGCCTAGCGGGATCGAACCGCTGACCTCAACACTGCCAGTGTTGCGCTCTCCCAGCTGAGCTAAGGCCCCAAAATCTGTTGTCTCCAGGAAGCAATCTGACTCGTTGTGAGTAGCTGCCCCCGAAACGCAGGGCGAATGATATGGATGCCCCCCTATCCTGTCAAGCATCACTTATGAAAAAACCCATCGTCGTTTCAAATAGTTATAAGTGAAGCCTTGATGTACAGGGGCTACAGCGAAGAATATTTTTTATTCGACCTCTGGCTAAATACAAAAAGAGGCTGAAACATCGCCAGCCTCTTTTCCACTATATCTATATAGGAGCCTGTCGGACTTAAGACTGTCCTACTGCGGTTGCAATAAACTGGTCTAAAAATTCCTGCTTTCTCGTTGAATAGCTCGCTATTCGCCTCAAAATCAGAAATTTTTATCCTCAATTTCTTGCAATCCTCGCTACGGACGCTTAAGTCCGACAGGCTCCTGGACGTAATAAACGACATCAGGATTCTTCTACACCCAGAACCTTAAACTCTTTCTCCAGACGTTTGCCTTCTTTCTTGGAAACACCGCCCAATACTGCGACCGCATGACGCAGCCTGGCACGGGTCATATCTGCACCCAGAATCTCCATAGAATCCATAACAGACCAGGAATTAGGAGTACCGGCAATCGCCACAAAGATAGGATGGTTAAAATCACCCAGCTTCAGCCCCATCTCTTTAGACAGCGTTTTTATCTCGTTAAAGATATTCCCCTTGTTCCACTGGCGCAGTTGTTCCAGACGCCACAGTGTAAACTGCAGAACCTTCTTCACCTCCGCTTCTTCCAGCTTTTTATGGGCAAAGTCTTCAGCAGTCAGATCCAGCATGCCAGAGAACATAAATGCTGCCATTGGCGCGAAGTCACTCAGTCGCTCAACACGCCCCTGTGCAAATGGCAGGAACTTCATAATGAAGTCTTTATTCAGCAGCCAGTTGTGCAGACGATCCGCAAACTCTTCGGTACTCAGGTCTTCACGAATCCAGCTGGCATTCAGCCAGGACAGTTTTTCCTGATCGAAAATAGGGCCACCCAGAGATACACGACTGATATCGAAGCTTTCCAGCATTTCCTTCAAACTGAACTTTTCCCGCTCATCAGGCATGGACCAACCCATACGACCCAGATAGTTCAGCAGGGCTTCCGGCAGATAACCTGCATCACGATAATACGTAATACTGGTAGGATTCTTGCGCTTGGACAGCTTGCTTTTGTCCGGGTTACGCAGCAGCGGCATGTGGCACAGTACCGGCATTTCCCAGCCAAAGTATTTGTACAACAGTTGATGTTTAGGTGCAGAGTTAATCCACTCTTCACCACGGATAACATGGGTAATTTCCATCAGGTGATCGTCTACGACGTTTGCCAGATGATAAGTCGGCATACCATCCGCTTTTACCAACACCTGCATATCCACCTGAGACCAGTCGATTTCGATAGTGCCACGCAGCATATCTTCAACCTTACAGGTACCTTCTGCAGGAATCTTCATGCGTACAACATGCTCTTCACCCGCTGCCAGTTTGACCTGAACCTCTTCTTCGCTCAGGTGCAGACAGTGGCCATCATAACCCGGCGCCTGTTTGTTAGCGGTTTGTTCTGCACGCAGGGCATCAAGACGTTCAGAAGAACAGAAACAACGGAATGCATGGCCTTTATCCAACAGAATCTGAGCATGTTCCGCGTAAATCTCACGACGCTCACTCTGGCGATACGGGCCTTTATCACCACCAACATCCGGACCCTCATCCCAGTCCAGACCCAGCCAGCGCAATGAGTCCATAATCTGCTGTTCAGACTCAGGCGTGCTGCGAGCCTGATCAGTGTCTTCAATACGAAGCAGGAATTGACCACCCTGACTCTTGGCAAACGCCAGGTTAAAGAGAGCAATATAAGCGGTGCCTACATGAGGGTCGCCGGTAGGAGAGGGCGCAACACGGGTACGAACTGTCATCGGAATCCCAGTCAGAGGAATTAAAAACGATGCATTATAGCGAGAGAGGACCGGCAAACCCAATAAATAAACAGGCAGAAATGTATTTAGCTGCCTTTATTCAGCCTGCCAGCTATTGCGCTAACCGAGGCTACCCACCAGCTGACTTTTTAAAACATCAGTCACACTTTTAATTTGAGCAGCAAAAGTCTTGCCTTCAGATGTTTTGAGTTTTTCGATAAAAGACTCCAAAGGCTCCTTTAATGACAACAAAGCAAATGCCTGTCTCCAGACCAGGTGCTCATCGGCAAGCACCTGTTCTTGATAGGCGGTTCTATTACCTGCTTCAGCTTTAAACCAACTATCACCAATCAAATACCGCTGCCCATCCAGATGCAGCCGACAGTTTAAACCATCAAGATAATCAATCAGGCTAATCATAAAGCGTAACTCACTCTCCGCTGCCTCTTTACCCCAAACGCCTGCCGGATCGGAATATTTTTTAAGCATTTTCGGAAGTTCTTTTACCAGAATTTCTACTGCAAGTTTATGGTCAATCGAGAAGCCCCCGCCTGGAGTATCAGGAATGATCATCCGCATCCTTGATAGTTGTGGCAATTCAGCCCGAGTAACGTTTAAAGGACTCGGGCCAGGCAGAGGAGGCAGATCACCACCAACAACCCGCCCCGAACCTGAAGGGATGTCGCCAGTCCCAGATAAAACAACCGACTCTCTCGACTCCCTCCCTGGACTCTCAGCTTTCTGCAGTTTACAGGCCGGCTCAAAAGATTGTTCACTCCCCTCTCGATCAACGCTTGAAGATCGCGACCTTTTTCCGACAGCTACAGGTTTTTCATCATCGGATTGAGGGTCATCATCACTAAGATGGATCGGCGATAAAGCAACAGAAACCTCCGAACGACAACTGTCTGAGCTGTCTGAGCTGTCTGAGCTGTCTGATCGACTAACACGGCGGTCTTCACTTCCATCAGGCAAACTCTCAGCCATTGCCGGGGCAACAGAGCCCTTCAGATCAGTCCACTTGAACTTATGCTCTGGTCGCAACCTTTCGATACTCGCTATTTTTTTATCAACACTATCGAGCCTGTACATCATACATTTGTACATAAGCTCAGTAATATCAGACTCCTGAAGAACCTTTGCTTTATCCTGAAACTCAACCAGCCATTTGAAAAGCCATTCATATTTTTCGTACAAATCTTCTGCGGTTAATGATTTATCCTTTTTACCAGAACCAACATTTTCATTCCGGGCGTTGTAATAGGACAAGTAAACAGTACCCAGATCCTCCCCGATTACATCTTTGTTCATCCAGAGGGGAAGAAATTCCTCTCTGTTGGCCCTTTTAAGGTACTCGGCAAGGTTAGCTTTGAAAGTCGCACCAAGCTCTGCATCTTTTTTGCTCAGTTTCCAATTTCCGACATCAGGATTCAGCACCAGCGGCAAATCTCTCCACTTCTCAGGAAAAGACCCAAGCACATCATCCAGCCAACCGGCAATAACGCTTTTCTGCTCATCATTAAAAGCGCCTGCCTGACTGGCTTTTTCAAGCTTCATCAACGCAACAATTACTTTGTTATAGGCACAACTGGAGGCATTCATCGTATTGAACAGGGCAACTTTACCTACGTCCTGGTCATTCCCTTTGTCTATATGACAAAGCTGATTACTCACCAAAGTCAAAGGCTCAAAAACACTCTTCCTATAGGGCTCAAACCAATCTGGACATTTATCCGGCAATTCACATGTCACCGCTCCAACGTCTTTTAGCTGAGAAACATAGTATTCATGCAGGGGTGTTCTGGATACTGAAGTGGAGCCTTCAGCAAGGGAAGCATTGTTAGAAACATTAGCGGGCTTCATAGAACGCCCTTGATACGAAACCTCCTGCTTCCCGGCAGGCTCTATAAATTTCGCCTGATCTGAAAAAACTGGGGCATTAGCCGATTTAGCACTTTCCATGGTAATTCCTGTTTATACACAATCCATTCGTTAACCTTTATGACTAAAGAACTGCTCATAAGTTCAATACATCTGGCTATAGCTCCCCCTACCCCTCAGTCAGGACAGCACTCACCCTTGGCAGAAAGCGTGTTTTTTGACTATCTTTCCTGAACTCACACAAACAGCAAGAAGTGACCACCCCTTGAGTTCACCAACCCCTGTAACAGGCTATCCCCTTATACCCGGCAGCAGCCACAAACCATGGCTGCTAATCACGATATTTCTGATAACAGCCATCATTACAGGCTGTAGTTCACCAGTGCCTCACGGCAAAAAAGAATTACAACCGAAAGCACTGACACAGGACGTCAATGAACTCAAAATGGCCATGCTTAACGACATCGCCTCCATCATCTCCAGCGATAGCGAACTTAACGCCAATGTCAAAACCAGCATCGACAGACAGGCTATATCACCACTGAGAAAAACGTCGGAAATTCAGATATCCGGAGCCGACACAGTCTCACGCCCTGTCGCCGTCAGCTTCCAGAAAGCCTTTGAACAAAGTCTGGTCAACATGATTAATGAATCAAAGATCACTCAGGTAACGGCGATCATTCACACTCGCCAGCCCACAACACCACTGTGCAACTCGCCCGGTAAGGTTCTGGCAAAAACATTACCCCCTTCAATGATGAGCGATACAGCAAGACGCAAAACCATTGAAGACCGAACCATTACTCTGCGAAGAATGGCAAAACAACCTGAGATAGACCTTTACGTCGCTTACATCCATAACGGTTTAAACAAGCGCTCACTGGAAGAGCAGGCTATCTATCGCAGCGAAGTGAGCAACCCTGAAAACACCAGCCTGCACGACTCCGAAATGGCTTGTGATGAAATGCCAGGTGACATTGTTGGCGCTTCTTACGTGATCACTACACGACAAGGGCACAGGCTGTACTTTGGCAACAACGGTGTACAGGCGATTGATGGCACAGGCAATACACTATGGCGATACTGGTTTGGCGGACTGGATAACGCTACGGTGAATACACGCTACAAAGAGGTTATGGACTATTTACGCAAGTGCGGTCTCAATCTGAAACTGTAAGAAAACTGGATAAAAATGCATAGCTGCGACTAAGTATTTATACTCAAATCCACAAAGTGGCCTGTACAGGCACGATGACAAAAGCGCTGAAGCACACTAGAATCTCGCCCTTCACAATCATCCCCCATATAAACTCTCAGGTAATGACATCACCATGGATAAAGTGATCGAAACCCCAGATGCGCCTCCAGCCATCGGTCCATACTCTCAGGGTATCCAGTTTGGTAACCTGATCATCACTTCCGGCCAGCTGCCAATCGACCCGGAAACCGGTGAGATGGAAGAAAACACCAAGGCTCAGGCGCACCAGTGCCTGAAAAATGTAAAAGCGGTTCTTGAAGCGGCTGGCAGTGGCATGGACAAAGTGCGCAAAGCGACCGTATTTGTAAAAGACATGAACGACTTCACTGATATTAATGAAGTCTACAAGCAGTACTTCACCTTCCCATTCCCGGCTCGCAGCCTGGTGGAAGTGGCTCGTCTGCCAAAAGATGTTAAAGTCGAAATCGAAGTGATTGCTACCGCCGAATAAACGTCTGCGGTAACGTCATTGACAAAGGGGGCTGAAAGCCCCCTTGACTCCATTACCACATCAGGTCATCTGGAATCTCAAAGTCTTTGTACCAGTCTTCTTCCTCGCTGGTCAGCTCTTCCGTCGTATTATCATGAATAACCACTGCCTCTGGAATGCGTTCATTAATCTTTGCCGCCACAGGTGCAGGAATAACATGAAACACTTCAGTGCCGTCCGCTTCCTGCAGAATACCAATCGCAAATAAACCGCGACTCAAACGCTCCTGCATTTCGTCAGTGACATAAATCTTTTTGACCTTTTTATCGACCACAAAGTTGTAGCCGACTTCTCCCCTGTCACGAGACATAGCATTCGTTTCAATCAACTGTCTGACCTGAGCTTCAATGGCTTTCTGCTGACGCTCATCTTCAAGCTTGCGATTCAGCTCCCGGTCTCGTTCTGCCTGAGCTGCACGTTCTTTTTCCAGTTCAATACGGCGCTTATCCTGCTCCGTCATTTCACCGGATTTAACAGCCTGCTTCTTCTTTTTTTTGGTGGTCGTTTTCGCTTTCAGGGCCTGCTGCTTGGTCGCCAGGCCAGCTTTCATCAACTGATCTCGAAGGGACTTACTCATGAACTTCTCTACACTCTGCCATGCAGGACTGTTACCCAGCCTGCTGCACCATTCATAAAAAATAAAGCTGCAATGGTAGCAATGCCATTACCAATCAGCCAGAGTTCATCGTTTCCTTTGCGCAAAAAAACGGCACACAAAAGGTGCCGTTTTGTCATCATTGATGACACACCGCTCTAATGTACGTCTTTCCAGTACTCCCGCTTGAGGAGGAAAGTAAAGATAAAGAGCAGCACCAGGAACAGCATGACATAAATACCCAACTGCTGACGCTGTGCCTTCATTGGCTCTGCTGAATAAGCCAGGAAATTAACCAGATCATAAATCGCCTGATCGTATTCTGACGGAGTCATGGAGCCTTTACGCTCAGGATCAATCGTCAACCCACAAACTGTCTGACCAGTCAGTGGATCACGCTTCGTAGGGTCTTCACCATTACAACTATCCAACTGCACGCCCTGCAACTCCAACAGCGCATGGGGCATACCGACATCCGGGAACACCTTGTTATTCACACCCCAGGGGCGCTTGGGATCTTCATAGAACGTTCTCAGATAGGTATAGACCCAGTCTTCCCCCCGTACACGAGTGACCATGGTCAAATCCGGTGGCGCCGCACCAAACCATGCCTTGGCATCTTCCCTTGCCATAGCATTGGTCATCAGGTCACCAATCTTGGCATCTTTATTAAACACCAGATTTTCCATCATCAGGTCGTGGGGAATTCCCAGGTCATCAGCCACCCGTTCATAGCGCTGAAACTCCGTGGAATGACAACCGCTGCAATAGTTCTGGTAAAGCGCTGCACCACGCTGCAAGGATGGTTTATCGGATGGATCGGTTTCGATTTTATCCAGGGGATAACCGCCACCGCCTGCAGAAAAAGCCAATACCGAATAAAAAGACAGCAACAGTGTAAGTATTGTTTTTTTCATTAGCCGGTCACCCTTTCAGGTACAGGTTTTGTTTTCTCCATCCTTGTGTAGAACGGCATTAACAGGAAGAACGCAAAATACAGCACGGTACAGATCTGGGCGATCAATGTGTAAGTTTCTGTCGCAGGCTGAGTCCCAAGCCAGGTCAGAAGAATAAACACCAACGCAAAAGATATAATAGCTACCTTGCTAATCATTCCCTTATAGCGAATAGACCTGACCCGGCTACGGTCCAGCCAGGGCAACACAAACAGAATGGCAATAGCTGCTCCCATTGCTATAAAACCACCCAGCTTCGAATCAATTGGCCCGACATCAAAAGTAATGGCCCGCAGAATGGAATAGAACGCCCCGAAGTACCAGACAGGTGCAATATGCTCTGGCGTTTTCAGTGAATCCGCCATTTCAAAATTAGCGTGTTCCAGGAAAAAGCCGCCCATCTCCGGCATAAAGAAAATCACACCACAGAAGACAAACAGGAAAACCGCCACACCCACCAGATCTTTCACGGTGTAATAGGGGTGGAAAGGAATACCATCCAGAGGAATACCGTCAGACCCTTTGTTTTTCTTAATGTCGATGCCATCGGGGTTATTGGAACCCACCTCATGCAGAGCCAGGATATGCAGCACAACCAAACCCAGAATCACGATAGGAAGTGCAACGACGTGCAGGGCAAAAAAGCGGTTCAGGGTAATTCCGGAGATCAGAAAGTCACCACGAATCCATTGTTGCAAATCTGCGCCAATCCATGGAATCGCACCAAACAGTGAGATAATGACCTGAGCGCCCCAGTAAGACATCTGCCCCCATGGCAACATATAGCCCATAAAGGCTTCAGCCATCAGTGCCAGATAAATCGCCATACCAAATATCCAGATCAGCTCCCTCGGCGTCTTGTAAGAACCATAGAGGAGCCCCCGGAACATGTGACAATAAACCACGATAAAGAAGAATGAAGCACCCGTTGAATGCATGTAGCGAATCAACCAGCCATATTCGACATCACGCATGATGTACTCAACGGAAGCAAAGGCTTTTTCCGCATCTGGCACATAACTCATGGTCAGCCAGATACCGGTCAGCAACTGGTTAACCAGCACCAGCAACGCCAGAGAGCCGAAGAAATACCAGACATTAAAATTTTTCGGTGCATAATATTTGGCCAGATGATCTTCCCAGGCTCGCACCACAGGAAGCCGGTCATTGACCCAGTTCAGCAGGCTATTCATCATGCATTCTCCTTATCCTTGCCAATGATGATGACCATGTCGCTTTCATAGTTGTAGGGCGGCACCACGAGGTTTGTAGGAGCAGGTACACTTTTATAAACACGGCCAGCCAGGTCAAATTTCGAGCCATGACAGGGGCAGTGATACCCCCCTTTCCAGTCGGAGTCGAACTCCATAGGCTTAACTTCAGGCAGGTATTTGGGAGAACAGCCGAGATGGGTACACAGACCAACCACAATGAGATATTCATCTTTGATTGAACGGTATTCGTTTTTAGCGTAATCGGGCTGTTCTGATTTATCGGAATCCGGGTCCCGGACTTTTGAGTCAACCTCGCGGATTTCCTGCAACATATCCGGGGTTCGACGAACCACAAAAACGGGTTTGCCCCGCCACTCTACTACAATCTGCTGTCCCGGCTCGAGCTTGCTGAGATTTACCTTCACGGGAGCACCAGCGGCTTTTGCCTTGGCGCTTGGATTCCATGACTTGATAAAAGGTGTCGCAACCCCGACAGCTCCGGCAGCCCCCACCACCGAAGTTGCAGCCACGAGAAAGCGGCGTCGGCCAGTGTTTACGCCGTTGTCACTCATTAACCTACTCTCCCCATCCGGGCATTTTTGCCCTTTGACTTCTTTTTGTTCATGGGTGGGATATTAGCATGTATTTCCACTTACCCACCGAGTGCGGTGGTACGTAATGATACTAGCTTTAGCGTCTCCTAAAAAGGTTTGCTGCCATTTTTTCCTGTTGCCCGGCACATAAATCTTCAAACCCGGAGAGTTCGCACTGTTAAGGTGGTGGCATCACGATAAATACCTTACTGTACTGGTCAACTTTTTTCCCGACACCTATCCTTACCCCTGCTTCTTTTAATGACAAACCAGAGCCATCATTGCTAACCAGGAGATCCCAGTGAGCCAAACGATAATATCGATAAGATATTCTCTATTTTATACGACGATGATCGCTTATTTAGCACTACTGTCTTCATCAGCTTCAGCGCATCGCGCGTTTGCCGGGAATAATCTGTTTTTTAAAGCCGAACCAAATTCCGAAATCATTCAGATGAGCTTACAGCTGGAAGCATACCCTGCAGATAACTTACAATTGTCACCCCTTGATGACGTAAGCCCAACAGCCCGCGCCTTGCGAAATCACGATTTCAAAACCCGGTATCCGGAATGGTTCAGGGAAAGGCGGCCTTCAAGGGCTGCGTTTGCAACACTGTTTAGCCCGGTGGGTCGGGAAAACGCCGTTGCCATAGATTTTGAACCGTCGAATTTAGGAGGGGTTCTGCTGGAAATTGTCAACAGGGTTGACGGAACACAAAGTGTAGATTACCCAACGAGCTTTGATTTCAGAACTCTACAAAGAACCATGGCATCCCAGGCTCCTTTAACGTCGTCAACCGTTATTAACTATGGCATCCCATACTTTAATATTTTTAATGTCCTGTGCCACAATGAGGCTCTCAGTCAAATCTACGAGGCATCGGTTCAGCCCCCTCCTTACAGCGAACATCGTGTTGAAACTGTTTTGAGTGCTATCCCCGTGTCTGACCACAGACTATTGTACGCTTCTGCTGGCACCGGAAACTTCTTCAACGCCAGAATCCACAATGACAACCTGTATTACTCAGAAACCCCCAATCCTCCTATAGGGGTTCACTTAAGGCATCCTGATTATCAACAACATGTAACGATCAGGATCACCCGGGTATCAGCAGAGACAATGAGAAGCTGGCGCAGAGAAAGGGGATGGTTGCCCCGCCAGAGCTGGGGCGACTGGCTGCGGGATATTTTTATCGGTAACAGGTTCAGACAGAACAACAACAGGCCGGATAACCCCGGGGTCTCTTTTCCAACTCTACCAAGCTTTGCAATAGGCTCTGGCTAAAGGCTGTAAAGCATGCTCCAGAGCAAAAAAAATGCCTGCATAAAGCAGGCATTTTTTCGCGCAGTTCCCGAAACTAGAACGCCAGTGAGAACGTCCGGAGACGTATTCCCATTAACGCTTGGAGAACTGTGGACGCTTACGCGCTTTGCGCAGACCAACCTTCTTACGCTCTACTTCACGAGCATCACGGGTAACGTAACCCGCTTTGCGCAGAGTAGGACGCAGAGATTCGTCGTACTGCATCAGAGCACGGGTGATACCGTGACGGATCGCACCAGCCTGACCAGAACCACCACCACCGGATACGGTGATTTTGATGTCAAACTTCTCAAGCAGTTCAGTCAGTTCCAGAGGCTGACGTACTACCATGCGAGCAGTTTCACGACCAAAGTACTCGTCCAGAGAGCGACCGTTAACAACGATGCTGCCAGAGCCAGACTTCAGAAATACGCGAGCGGTAGAAGACTTACGACGTCCAGTACCGTAGTATTGTGTCACAGACATGACTACCCCCGATTAAATTTCCAGTTGCTTTGGCTGCTGTGCAGTGTGCTTGTGCTCGGCACCAGCGTACACTTTCAGCTTGCTGTACATAGCGCGACCCAGAGGTCCACGTGGCAGCATGCCTTTAACAGCAGTTTCGATAACCATCTCTGGCTTGTGAGCAATCAGCTTTTCGAAGCTCATGGACTTCAGGCCGCCAACGTAACCAGTATGACGATGGTACATCTTATCAGTAGCTTTACGGCCAGATACGTGTACCTTCTCAGCGTTTACAACAACGATGTAGTCACCGGTGTCAACGTGAGGAGTGTATTCAGGCTTGTGCTTACCGCGCAGACGGGAAGCAATCTCGGTAGCCAGACGACCCAGGGTTTTGCCCTCAGCGTCTACTACATACCAGTCACGTTTTACAGTTTCTGGCTTTGCACTAAAAGTTTTCATTAAATTCGCCTCAAGAGTATTACAGATGCAATACCTGTTCTTACTTGGCCGTTCCTGCGCAGCGTGAACCTTGCAGAATTAGAAACCAGGCTAATAGTTCCCGAATCGGCCTGCTCAAACATTGGGCGCTCAATTGGGAAACGGGAGCCGTATTATAGCGGCTGAAAACAGGAAAAAAACCCCTGCTGAGGTAATTATCTGGACAAATTAGCCAATTACGGATAGAGCCGGGTGAAATATGACATTTATTGCTATTGAAATGATCAACGGCTCTACCATTGGAGTACCCTGTACCTGAAAGACTCTTTAAGGCGAAGGACGTTCACTGGAAATCATGTAGTCATGCAATCTTCGTCTGCACTGTTTAAACATTTCGATAGAATGAATACTTGCCATTAAACCTGAAAAGTAGAAATAAAGAACTTCATCAGAATCAGAATAAGCCCCTAAACTAGTAATCAAGCCAGCCCAACTAGCAATCAAGCCAGTCCAACCAACAAGATAAGCACCTATTTGTATGACTGGATTATCAACAGTAGTAATATTATAACCAACAGCACCACCAACAGAAGCAATCACACCTCCAGCAGCACTGCGAATATAACCGCTATCAGTATTATTAAAAGCAACAGCAGCACAAGCACCAACAGCACAAGCACCAGCAACAAAAGGAATATTAGATAGTCCTTTAATCATTCGTTCACGCAATGATGGTGTGGGCTTTAATGATTTTATATCTCCGCGGCAATAGGGGCATCTAGGCTTTTCATTCTCCAGGACTTTATTAACACACCTGCCGCAGAACACATGCTGCCCCTGACAAGGCAGAACAACTTTCTTATGTTCATGATCGTCATAATTTTCATAGCAAACTGCACATTCCTGCTGACCGCCATAAACCACTCCTGGCGCAACATTCTCTATAGTTCCCATAATCCTGGTCCCTGGTTGAATTCCATTTCCTGCTTGGACTCAAAATTCACCGACAAGTTCCGCCGAAGCCAATACACTACTCAGGTAGGCAAAGTCAGGCAGGCAAAGTCAGGCAGGCAAAGAAATTGCCATCATCCGGAAGCTGGTCTGAAGAGAGCGCAAACCTCTGCCCGTCATGACAACAAGAACTGACATCAGCCCGGCAAACCGCTAAAATCCCGCCAATCCTGACAGACCTATAGACCGGAACACAGCACAATGCGTGACTTTATTATTGCTCCCAGCATTCTTTCTGCCGATTTTGCCCGCCTTGGCGAAGAGGTGGATCAGGTCATTGAAGCTGGAGCCGACTGGATTCACTTTGATGTGATGGACAACCACTATGTCCCGAACCTGACCATTGGCCCGATGGTTTGCAAGGCGCTGCGTAACCACGGTGTGACGGCCCCGATTGACGTTCACCTGATGGTGAATCCGGTAGACCGCCTGATACCGGATTTTATTGAAGCTGGCGCCAGTATGATCACCTTCCATCCGGAAGCATCCCATCATATCGACCGCACCCTGCAAATGATCCGTGAAAGTGGCTGCAAAGCTGGCCTGGTGCTGAATCCAGCCACCAGCCCGGACATTATTGATTACGTGATTGACAAGCTGGACATGGTTCTGCTGATGTCCGTAAACCCCGGCTTCGGCGGTCAGAAGTTTATTCCTTCTACTCTGAAGAAGCTGCGCCGGGTTCGCAAAATTATTGATGACAGTGGCCTGGATATCCGTCTGGAAATTGATGGCGGCGTCAGCGCCCGGAATATCCGCCAGATTGCCGAAGCCGGTGCTGATGCATTTGTTGCAGGTTCTGCCATCTTTAATGCAGACGACTACAAAACCGCGATTGGCCAGATGCGTGAAGAACTGTCCAAGGCTGATCCGGTTTAATTTCACAGGTCTGTCCACAGACACTATCAGGTAAAAGAAAACATGAAACTGACTGAAATCACGGCAGGCGACCTGCCACAGCTGATCATGTACGATCTGGACGGAACACTGGTCGACAGCGTTCCGGATCTGGCAATCTCCATTGATGCCATGCTGGACGATTTGAACCTGCCCAAAGCCGGTGAAGACAAGGTGCGTCTGTGGGTGGGCAACGGTATTCCATCGCTGGTCAAACGCGCCCTGGTTGACGATATGGCGGGCGACCAGCCGGGTATTGTCAACCGTGAAGTGTTTGTGAAGGCATACGACAGTTTCAAGCACCACTACGCCATCGAAGTGGGTCAGCACAGTCACCTTTACCCGGGTGTCAAAGACTTTCTTCAGGCTATGGCTGACAAAGGTGTAAAACAGGCTGTTGTGACCAACAAGTCCGAGATTTTCACTGAAAAACTGTTGAAACTGATGGGCATTGATCACTTTTTCGAAATCAGCCTCGGCGGAGACAGTCTTGATGAACAAAAGCCTCACCCTCTGCCACTGCTGCATGCCATTGAAAAGGCTGAGGCCAGCCTGGACACAGCCCTGATGATTGGCGACTCCAGCAACGATATCAAGGCCGCCCGGGCTGCCGGTGTAAAAGTGATAGCCCTTCCCTATGGCTACAATCACGGTGAGCCGATTGCAGCCTCGAATCCCGACCTGATTGTCACGACTCTGGATAAACTGCTCTGACCCCTTTCCCGCTGAGTTCCTGATTCTGGTACTGAAAAAGTCAAGCACTCAGCGGATAGCCTTACAGGGTAGCCTTACAGGGTAGCTACTTACGATTCTGCGTCATTTGCAATCAATACGGCAGTCGTATACCCTTTGATCCTCCGAACGATTCAAACTGGTGCCAGCACCTTGCATGACTGGCACATTCAACTGATATAGCGTGGAGTCAACAGTGAATCACTGTGACATGGTGCCATACAGCCCTTCCTCCCAAGCTATCCCTTCCTGGCGATGGTCTGTCTGGCCTTGCGCCTGAAAATGTACCTGAAATTTTCCTGACCAAGTGTCGCACCCCGTTTTATAAATAGGCCCAGTGCTGACAAGCATCACCAACAGTGATGACCACTGCAAAATAAACCGTTACTGACAAGAGACTGTTATGACGCCTGAAGCTTTCGTGCATCTGGCCCGTGAAGGATACAATCGCATTCCCGTAACCCGGGAAATTCTGGCGGACCTGGACACACCTTTAACCACTTATCTCAAACTGGCCAATGGTCGCTATTCCTACCTGCTGGAATCTGTTGAAGGCGGAGAGAAATGGGGTCGATACTCAATGATCGGCCTGCCCTGCCGCAGCGTTCTCAGGGTTCACGGGCATATCATTACTCTGGAAACAGACGGTGAGATCGTTGAGCGCCATGAAAACGACGACCCTCTGGCTTTTATTAATCGCTTTAAAGATCGTTATAAAGTGCCAGAACTGCCAGAGCTGCCCCGCTTTACCGGCGGACTGGTCGGTTACTTTGCTTACGACACCGTCCGCTATATTGAACCCCGCCTGAAACACTCCGTCCCCCACGATGAACTGGGAACCCCCGACATTCTGCTGATGATTTCCGATGAACTGGTCGTGTTCGATAACCTCAGCGGCAAACTGATTCTGGTCACACACGCTGACGCTTCCGACGAAGCAGCTCTTGCTAAAGCAGAATACCGGCTTGACGATCTGGTTCGCCGCCTGCAGACCACCAACGTTCAGGCACCCGTTCAGGCCTCACTGAACCCTGTCACAGAAGAGGACTTCCAGTCTGGTTTTGGCGAAGCGCCTTTCAAGGCTGCTGTAGAAACTATCCGCCAGTACATTCTGGCAGGTGATGCCATGCAGGTCGTGCCTTCCCAGCGTATGACCATCCCTTACGACAGTTCTCCACTCAATCTGTACCGCGCCCTCCGCAGTACTAACCCGTCGCCGTATATGTATTACATGGATCTGGGGGATTTCCACGTTGTGGGTTCATCGCCGGAAATCCTTGCGCGCCTGGAAGACGGAGAGATCACTGTTCGCCCGATTGCCGGCACCCGCAAACGGGGTGAAACCGAAGAAAAGGATCGGGCTCTGGAACAGGAGCTGCTGAACGACCCCAAGGAGCTCGCTGAACACCTGATGTTGATTGACCTTGGTAGAAACGACATTGGTCGTGTGGCTCAAACCGGCTCCGTGACCCTGACCGACAAAATGATTGTCGAACGTTACTCCCATGTCATGCACATTGTGTCCAACGTCACTGGTCGCCTGAAACCGGGGCTGGATGCGATCGACGTACTCAAGGCTACCCTGCCCGCAGGCACCCTCAGCGGAGCCCCGAAAGTACGCGCCATGGAAATCATTGATGAACTGGAACCTGTGAAGCGCGGTGTCTACGGTGGTGCTGTAGGCTATCTTGGCTGGAACGGTAATATGGATACAGCCATTGCCATCCGAACGGCAGTTATCAAAGGTCGTCAACTGCATGTTCAGGCTGGTGCTGGCGTTGTTGCAGACTCGGTGCCTGAACTGGAATGGAAAGAAACCATGAATAAAGGCCGGGCTCTGTTTCGCGCCGTTGCCATGGCTCAAACGGGTTTCCTGACACCCTCCTGATTTCCTGAAATTTTCCCGGGATAAATAAGTGAGCTACTCGCTCCAGAAGGAGCGAGTTTGCGCCAGCATTTCGATCAAAATAAATACCCCTCTGCTTATTAGCAAAAATAACACCCTTGAAATAACCGAAACGCTACACTGCTACCTCACAAAAAATATTGAAATTGAGGTATTCCATGACCGGCAGTTTATTTCGATATCAGATTATCAGATGCTCACTCGCAGTTTTGCTTATTCTCCAGGCACTCTCTGCCAAAACAGACACCCCCTACTGGCCTGACTTTATTCCTTACACTCCTGTTAAATCAATAAACGACGAATTTAAAAAGTTAGTTTTGGATCAGCCGGATGCAATATCACCATACGATATAAATAATTCCAGCACCCTTTTGTTAGCGCCAGACAATGACGCTATGGATAATGAGTACAGAATCCAGTTTCAGGGAATTTTAACTGTTGACGCTTCACCTGAAAGCGGTGTAGCGCCCGGGTACGAATACGATTTTCAACATCAAAATACGACAGTGATTATTGAGTCTGACAAACCGGTACTGATCACTTATAACAACAAAAACGGTCAGATCATTGACTTGCAGGGCAAAGGTTGTTTTCTGGCGGATATAACAACCGTTGAAAAAAAGACTCTGAAAAGTTTCCCGGAAAAGTTAATGAGTGAGTTATATATCGACACTGCTGGCAGCTTTTTTCACCCCGACAGGCTGATACAGGTCTACATGATGTCGGCTGCAAGCGGAGGTGATGGAAATCAGGGCAATGACAGAAAAGGAACAAACAATAACAATAAACCAAAAAAACCAGACACTTCGAGCAAGCCGCCGATTTGTGAGAAGTGCAAAACACCGAGGTATGATGTTGATTTTCATGAAGGAAGCCTGGGAGGCCCAGGAGGCGTCTTCGTTCCGCTTAACATCGATCCTGCCAGGCTTCATTCAGAAGCTCCCATGCCATCGTGTTTGGCTTATTTCAATTTATATTTTATCGCTTCTCGGTTTTACCCCAGTGATGTCAGTAGGCTGGGAAGTTATCCTCCCTGCTCATTTTATGCAAAGCTTGACCATCGAAATCCAAGCCAACCAGCTATAAGCGGCAACGCTGGCGACATACTCGTAGCAATAACCCTTTGGAGTCGCATGCCTTCAGGCATACGAGACGATAATCCGCCCCTGCTTCCGCTTCGAACCGACAGAGGCGAGGATTCAGGCTACTCTGAAGGTGACTCAGCCTACTCTCAAGATGATTCGCCCAACACTGAAGAAGGTTCGCCCCATTCTGAAGAAGAGGAACAACCAAATCGCTGCATTACTCAATGATGCCGCTACCTGTTGTCAACTTATTCTGATTTTAAGAATTCAGACTCCCGAGCCGCCTGTTCCTCAAATAAAGAACACCTCTGCCAGCTGTGGTATATTCCGGTACCCTGAAGCTTAAGGTTTGAACAGTACGGAACTGAAATAAGCATGCTGCTAATGATCGACAACTACGACTCCTTTACCTGGAATCTGGTGCAGTACTTTGGCGAACTGGGTACCAGAGTTGAAGTGCATCGTAACGACGAAATCACCATCGCTGATATTGAAAAACTCAATCCGGAACGGATTGTTATTTCGCCCGGTCCCTGTACCCCCAATGAAGCCGGTGTTTCCATGGAGACCATTCGCCGCTTTCAGGGTGAACTACCGATACTGGGCGTCTGCCTCGGACACCAGAGCATCGGACAGGTATACGGCGGTAAAGTGGTCAGGGCTCGCCAGGTGATGCATGGCAAAACCTCTCCTATATACCATAAAAATGAAGGTGTTTTTGCCGGTCTGCCAGACCCTGTCACTACCACCCGCTACCACTCCCTGATCATTGAAAAAGAATCACTACCAGACTGCCTGGAAGTCACGGCATGGACACAGTTTGATGACGGCCGGGAAGATGAAATCATGGGCGTGCGCCACAAGACATTGCCTGTCGAAGGGGTACAGTTTCATCCGGAGTCCATTATGACCCACCACGGTCATGACATGCTGGCAAACTTTCTGAAGATCTGATTAAAGCAGCAACTTTTAGAGCAACAAGGATTAGAGCAACAATCATGAATATAAAAGAAGCAATTTCACTGGCGGTACAGAACCTCGACCTGAGTCGTGACCAAATGATTGACGTAATGCGTGACATCATGTCCGGCCAGTGTACCCAGAGTCAGATTGGCGCCTTCCTGACCGCCATGCGCATGAAAAGTGAGAGCATCGAGGAAATTACCGGTGCCACCACTGTGCTGCGGGAAATGGCAACCCATGTGAATGTTAATGCCGACCACCTGGTCGATATTGTCGGTACCGGCGGTGATGGCGCGCATCTGTTTAATGTTTCCACAGCGTCGTCACTGGTCGCAGCGGCGGCTGGCGCCCATGTGGCCAAACACGGTAACCGGGGCGTATCCAGCTCCAGCGGCAGCGCCGACCTGCTGGAGCGCAGCGGGGTTAACCTGAATATTTCTCCGGCACAGGTAGCCCGCTGTATTGAGGAGGTTGGTGTTGGCTTTATGTTCGCACCTGCACACCATGCTGCTACCAAAAATGTAGCAGCTATCCGTAAAGAGCTGGGCATCCGCACCTTTTTCAACATTCTTGGCCCAATGTCCAACCCGGCTGGTGTACCCAATCTGGTGATTGGTGTGTTTACCCAGGAACTGTGTCGCCCAATGGCTGAAGTGCTGAAAGAGATGGGCAATAAACATGTGATGGTGGTTCATTCTCAGGATGGTCTGGATGAAATCAGCATTGCCAGCGAAACCTTTGTTGTCGAACTGAAAGAGGGCAACATCTCAGAAACCTTGATCAAGCCGGAAGACTTTGATATCGAGTCACGAAGCCTGATCGGACTGAACGTTGAAGATTCTGCACAATCTCTGGAACTGATCCGCAATGCCCTCGGTAAACGTGACAGCATCAATGCCAGAAAAGCCGCCGATATGATTGCCCTGAATGCCGGTGCTGCTATTTACGTCTCCGGTGTGACCCGGACCATGCAGCAGGGGGTTGCCATGGCTCAGGATATCATTGCCAGCGGTCTGGCTCTGGAAAAACTGCATGAACTGTCTACCTTTACCAGCGCTCTGGCTGAATAACAGGCTAGCGGATTAACAGGAATGTCTATGTCTACCCCTACTATTCTCACGACCATCGTCGAACGCAAGTTTGAAGAGATTGCTGAACGACAAAAGTCGCTTTCTCTTGATGAAGTGATGGCCAGAGCCCGTGCAGCCATTCCGGCCCGGGGCTTTGCAGACAGTCTGGAACAGCGTACATCGGACGGCCAGGCGGGAATCATTGCAGAAATCAAAAAAGCCTCTCCCAGCAAAGGTGTGATCCGGGAAAGCTTTCACCCTGCCGACATCGCCAGAAGCTATGAGCAGGCGGGAGCCAGCTGCCTGTCCGTTCTGACGGACAGTGACTTTTTTCAGGGCTCTGAGCAATACCTGCAGGAAGCACGAAATGCCTGCTCCCTGCCGGTTCTGCGTAAAGACTTTATGGTTGACGTGTGGCAGATCTACGAGTCCCGGATGCTGGGCGCCGACTGTGTGCTACTGATTGTCGCCTGCCTGACCGATGAGCAGCTGGTTGAAATGAGCAGCGTCGCCCTTGATCTGGGTATGGACGTTCTGGTGGAAGTCCACGGTGCAGAAGAACTCAGGCGAGCACTGCCTCTACAGGGTACTCTGCTTGGCATCAACAACCGTAACCTGCACACGTTTGAAGTCACCCTGGATAATACCTTTGAACTCCTGTCTTCTATTCCAACAGATCGCAAGGTTATTACCGAAAGTGGTATTCATACCATTGAAGATGTTGATGCCATGTTTGCCCGGGGTGTTACCAGCTTTCTGGTCGGAGAAGCCTTTATGCGACAGGAGAACCCGGGTGATGGGCTGAAAACCCTGTTTGGACACCGCCTCTAATTAGCTATTATCATCTCCCGTCATTCCCGCGAAGGCGGGAATGACGTCAGGAGATTTTGCCTGTCACTTCACTACCCCACAGGCGATTCTGGCACCGCCCCCACCCATTGGTGGATTATCGGAGTAGTTATCTCCTCCTGCATGAATCATCAATGAACGTCCTTTTACTTCAGACAGTTTTAAACGCCTTGCCACCACCGGCAACCTGGCAAACCCTTTTTCATCAACCATCAGGACCGGAAGGTCTCCTTTGTGACCATCGCCGTCAGGGCCAGCATGCCGACCGGTATGATCAGGATCATAATGACCACCCGCTGCCAGGGCTGCGACCATCTTACCGTCCTTTTCAGCCGGTTCACACGACGGGTGTTCGTGAACATGGAAACCGTGTTCGCCCGGCACAAGGTCGTGCAAATTCGGTGTAAATTGCAATCCGTCCGACACTTCTTTCAGAGTAATGGTGCCAATCTTGGGGCCAATACCATCGGGCGTTACCCGGTTCATGATCACTTCTACTGAGTTATCAGAAGAACACCCTGCCAGAATGGCGGCGGTGAGCAACGAAGCCCTGAAAGGCATAGACAGGGGCAGATACAGATTGGTGACTTTCATAGCCAGCCTCTTCGTGATTACCATCAGCAAATATAGCCAGCTATGAACTGTCTACCAATGAAAAACTCAGCGTGTTCCAAACACCACCATGGTTTTACCCTTAACTGAAATCACGCCCTGCGCCTGCAGATCTTTCAGAACCCGCCCCACCATTTCACGGGAACAACCAACAATACGACCAATGACGTCCAGAAAAGCCAGGTCACCCACCTTCTGGGTTGAGTCAGTAATCAACCACCAACCATTCACTTTCTCCATTAAAATACGCCGCAACCGCCCTGGCCCCCTCCATTCCCCCGGTATAATTCGGGTTAACATAAAGTTCAAGTTGTTGTGGAATTAGCTGCCCGCTCGACTCAAGTAAGGTTCTAATGACTCCTACGATTCTTGATTTAGAAACAGGGTAATTAATGATCACATTAAAAAGCTCAGCGCCATTATAGTACCTGACCGGTAGCTTGCGTAGAACAATGCCTCCTAACTCTCTGATATCAATTAAAAACGCTAAGCTGGAAGGGGGCTGGTTGAAGGGAGGTAGGTAAAAGCAAATATGAGTGTCTATACCCTCTCCCATAGATAAGGTCGACAAGTCTGTTAACCTGGTGCCATAGGTTTTGCCACGTATTCGCTTATCGCCGGGGGGGGCTCCGCTCTCAATATCGCACTCCGTTGGAGTCAAACCATTTTCAAAAACATAAGGAACGTAATGCTCCCTCCACTCAAACTTATAGACATAACCGAAAAATCGACTTTTACCTCTCCGGATACTGGGCATATAACTCGAGCTCTCGATTCTGGCTGTATTCTGAAAAAACATGCTTTTGGTCAAAAGAAGCATGTTGCTTTCTTTAAAAATATCTTTTAATTTAATCCGGGTATCAGGCATCGTAAACACTCCGGTTCAAGCTATTGCTCAGGTTATGCGACGGCACTGAGTCAATTACGCCCCCAAGGTTAGTAGATAGTTGTATTGCTGAAACAGACATTACCCCTTGTCCGGCTACTGGCCAGTTGAAGCGAGCGTGTAAAACCCAACCCGCACACTGTACTGGTTCCGGTTAATTTTTTCATATACCCTTCGCAGACAGCCTCTGGTTCTAATAAAAAATCGTAGTATGACAACATACTACTGGTAGCTACCAGCTTTACATCCGGTTTAAAACTCTTATTTAAGGAATAACTCAATGCAAGCGCAGGTAAAATGGGTTGGCGATGATCGCTTTCTGGGTCTCACCGACAGCAACCACTCGGTTGTTATGGATGCACAGCCGGGAGAGAAGTCAGCACCCTCTCCAATGGAGATGGTTCTGATGGGTGTAGGCGGTTGTTCATCGGTGGATGTGGTGAGTATCCTGAAAAAATCCCGCCAGGATGTGTCTGACTGTCAGGTCGAGATCAAGGCTGAACGTGCCGACTCAGTGCCAGCGGTTTACACCAGCATTCACCTGCACTTTGTGGTGAAAGGCAAGGAACTGAAAGAATCTCAGGTAAAACGTGCCGTCGACCTGTCTGCCGATAAATACTGCTCGGTTTCCATTATGCTGGGCAAAGGTGGCGTTAAAGTCAGCCACAGTTACGAGGTGGTTGAAGCCTGATCGTCGGTTCCCGGACAACTTAGATATGGGAGAAGACTGCAAGTTGACACTACGGATTCCTGAACCATACTTTTCTGGTTTTCTCTATCAAGGGTCTGAATATGACAGCCCTTTACGCACTTCTAGGTACATTACTTTTTTCTACAGTGGATTCAGGGAGTTCGGAGGGTTCTTTATATCAGCCGAAGAGTCAGATATACAAAGGAGCAGACGTTAGCAACTTTAATAAGTTGTGTCATGGCAATTCTAAGTCAGATGCAGATGAAAAGTTCCAAAAAGTTTTTTTTGACATTTCTGTCGGAGACGAGCCAATAGGTAAAATTGTGATGGTCTTATGCAATAAAGCAGTGCCCAAAACGTCTAAAAATTTCTATGAGCTGGCAACCGGTAAAAATGGGTTCGGATTCAAGAATTCAAAATTTCATCGTGTTATCCAGTATTTTATGATGCAAGGGGGCGACTTTACCATTGGAGACGGTACTGGTGGAAAATCTATTTATGGAGGGACATTTGCTGACGAAAATTTCAAGTTGACTCACATAGGCTCGGGAGTCCTGAGCATGGCAAACGCAGGGCGTAATACGAATGGCTCCCAGTTCTTTATTACATTTACCAAGACACCATGGCTTGACGGAAAACATACGGTTTTTGGTTATGTAAGTGAAGGTATGGATGTGGTCGATAAAATTGAACAGTTACCTACAGACAGCAGTGACAAACCATTAAAAGACGCAATTATTACAAACTGCGGAGAATATCCACCAAAACAGTAACCTGCTAACAAAACATTCTTTAAGCCTCGCCCAGCTTACACAATATTTCCTCAATGGCTCCACTTCCTTAGAGATTTGCCTGTGCAGCATGGGCAAGGCGCCCCCCGAACTTAACCCGGAGGCCATGCCATCTGACGCCCACCCAGCAGATGCAGGTGGATATGATAAACAGACTGCCCCCCATGACTGTTGCAGTTCAGAACAACACGATAGCCGTCGTCTTCCAGACCTTCCTCAGCCGCCAGCTCTCTGGCTTTCAACATAATTTTACCCAGCAATAACTGATCATCAGCTGAAGTGTCGTTCAGCGTGGCAATGTGTTTTTTCGGAATAATCAGGATATGCGTCGGTGCCTGAGGATTAATATCCCGAAACGCCAGTAGCTCATCATCCTCATACACCTTGTTTGTGGGGATTTCACCTTCCACCATCTTGCAGAAAAGACAGTTCATTAACGGTTCTCCATTCTGTCCCAACTCATCAGGGGCGTTCAATCTGACGCTCCCACAGCAGGGTAGAACCTACCACGGCAGCGGGCATAATCAACAGCACCAGCGCCTATTACCAGGTCATATTGGGCTGATCAGGTGTTTTATTGATCGTTGTTTCAAACAAAATTAAATTTGAAGGCCTGTGTACTATAGTGGCCCTGAAAGGATGATCAAACCTGACTTCCGGGTTAGGTATCATTCCTGAAAATAAACCGGTGGATACAAGTGTTGCAGCTGCGGCCTGAACACCCACCTCGTCTAATTCAAAAATGGCTTTTTGGATCACACTGGAGATGTGTACCCCGGAGACTTCAAACAGACGACTGAAGTCAGCCAGCCTTGTAAAGGCAGAGGGAATCATCCCTTGCTGCCGAAGCATTCCTGCAAGATTCCATCCTGACTCCACCTTCATTTTTGGAAAGATCGCTGTGACAAAATGATGACCCCCTTGATGAATTGCAGTCATACTTTTAGCAAAAACATCAACATCATCTTTAAGTGCGTTCTGGTAATGCCATGAACGCGGCATGGTTAACAGCAGCCCGAAATTTTCATCCGAAAAAGGGCACCAGACCCCCTGCCACTCTCGTCCGAGATCACTGTGAACAAAGGCGTGAAGGGCATTTTTATAACGAACAGCGGGGGTTGTTTTTCCATGACAAGGATTGTCAACACCTTTAAAAACGAAACCAGCTTCCAAAGACAATTTTTTCTTCCATTTAGCTTTAAAAAGAATCGTGTTAACAAGCACCATTACCGTATCAGATGATAGATTTTGGGTCAGAAGGTTAGGTATTTTCCCTGCCGTCAGATCACTGACTGCCTTATTCAGCCAATTTCGAAACTGATCACTTGACAGGTTAGGCTCAGCCTTCCAGGAAAATTCAAAGTGGCGGGGTCTGGTTAACCATTGAAACATTCTAGTAATGACAAGCTGGTACTCTTGCTTCACAGCAATATCAGGTCTCGTTACAACCAGGTTCCCTACTGTAACAACGTCACTGTTACTCATTACTTTTGAAGCCTGTACCAGGCTTTCTAGTCTATTTTCCATAGATTGTGGCGACGGCTGAGAGTTCATCAGTTCCTGGAACTCGTTCCTCGTTGAGCCGTTTGCACCAGTGCCAAGTAACGCCAGAGGAATAGCGAGGCTCATGGGCGAGAACACACTGTTATTATTTCCTGCCTTATCAGCAAGAAGTGGAACCATTTTGCTGTTTAAGGTCGCGACAGCTCCTCCACCCAATTGGTGCTGAGGCGCTTGAGCAGGGGCAGAAGCAGCTCCCTGTTGTGAGCCGCCACCAAAAAATGTACCTGATAACGCCTGAGAACCGACAACATTGCCACTGCCACCTGAGAAAAAAACTGACGTCGAGTCTGCTGGAAATGGAAAAGAACCTCCCTGCTGATTGTTTTTGTCGGTACCTCCATCCTCCGGCTCCTGGTTATCTGGTTCTTTTTCAGGTTTTTGGAGTGGAATTCGTATGGGCTCTCCACCGGGTCTGACAATCACGGTTCCCGGAGCCGGCTGGCGAACAAAATCGGCTCTGCCTGCAACCAGCATCTCTTTAAGCGCAGCATAAAAAAGAGAGTGGTTGTCCCGGTATTCTTCTGCTGTCATGGTTAGTGTGCTGCCTTCCGGAGAACGCACAGAAACCATCAAAACACCTGAGGTGTTGTACCAGAAAACAACCACGGACTGTTGGTCATGCATTTCCTTCCTGGCAATATCTAAAATCTCTGTTGACTCATCACACAATAAACTCAGGACGGTTTTATCCTGATCTAGCTCGACAAGCACAGGACAGTAGTCTTTTATTGCGATAATGATCCGGTCATCAGTAGCTGCTGGTAGCTTTGCATCTGAATAAAGATACAGAAACCCGTTGACTCCTGTGTAAAGCCATAAAAAATCATCATGATAAGGAATCCTGATCGCGTCCCTGATAGAAGAATCATCCTTACTTCCATTTTTTAATAGCACAGGGCGACAATTTTTCGCTGTTGAAAAAGCGCCTGCTTCCACCCGCTGAGGGTTCATCAAAGCCTCTTCACCCGGAGGAACCTGCTTTATATGCACAGGTTCCCCCATTGTCGAAAGCCGGGTTGTATCACTCATTAAAAGATAGAAAGGACGAGCAGTATCCTGCTTATGTTCAGCTGGGAGCTGTATACTGAAGTGGTCAATTTCAAGCTTCATAGGGTCATTAATAACAACCCAGCTTTTACCTTCATTAACACATTTAAGTAGTCATGCATACGAAATCATATATTCCTGACCGACCCCATCAAAAACTCGCTTTACCTCTTTCTCAAAGCCTCTGAAATTCACAATTGATAATATATCGATCCATTCATATTTAGCCTTATCCCATAGAATCTCAATCAGGTTGAGCTCGGGAGAGTATGTGGGGAGAAATAAAACAATCATTTTTTTCTCAAGAATCCAGTCATCAATTCTTGCTCGGAACGCTTTACTGGTGTGAATGCTGGCATTATCAATAATGACCACAGTGTAACGATCATCTCCTCCGTACTCTGGAGCTGTCATCTGATAGGCAAAATAGTCGAAAATATCAATGACTGTCTTGCTATCAACTGATCCAATTACAGGGTAATAAAACAGTTCACAGGAACGGTTCATAAACCCCAGAACATTGATTCTTTTACTTTTTACTGAAGGTATACGGAGCTGTTTGCCTTTCTCCTGCCAGCCATAAGGTACGCAAGGCTCCTGACTAAACCCTGACTCGTCAAAATAGAACAAATTAATTAAACCTTTATCTTCAGCTTCTTGAGCATCTTTCAATGCTGCCTTACTACGCTGAAACTGCTCCTCATCTCTTTTATGCTTGCATGATTTACGGAGTCTTTTGTAAACCATCCCCAGCTTTTTTATTATTCTACCTATTGTCGTCTTTGATGCGGATTTGCCTGTTTCCTCTTCGATTTTGGATTGGACATATGATATACGGCGGGGTTCCTTAGCCACCAGTTCTTTAATGCGCAGTTCTTCTTCAGAATTGTAAATAGGTTTCTTCCCTCCGTCGTGTGTTTTGTATAGCCCTCGAATACCATAATCCTCCCAGTCATCAAGCCAGCGTGATACCGTCTGGTACTGAACCTCAAAGATATCGGCAATTTGAGCCATAGGAAAGCCACGAGAGCTGAGCAGTACAGCGTGTGCTCTTTCTCTGACATAGGGTGTTGGGCCATGACTCCTGGCGATCTGCAGGGTTTCTCTAATGGCCCCATCTGTGATAGGTAAAACGGTTTTCATTTTCGTTGAAGCAGTAACGCAGGTGTTGTTGGTGATAGCTGGAGTATAATCACTACACTGAGCGCTGCCGGTAGAATTGGAATAACTATTTTTAGTAACCGGACGGTCAAAAATATTCGATAGCTAATTTATAACTACTTATCCATAGTCGGCGAAAAACGAGGCATCTGTTTTAATAACCATTCTTTTTTAACCGCCTCTGGTAATCCACCTGCAAATAGCCCGGGTCTGTCAATGAACACACCATATCCACCAAGTACTCCGCCAGAATGAAAAAATACGATTAAGACAAAAGGCCAATATGAAAAAAGCTTTGGAATGGGCATTCTCGAAAACCTCAATAATGATTGAGTGAAAGTCTTGTATTGACTCTCTTTTCAGGGGCTGCAACCACCTGCACTTTGTGGTGACAGGCAAGGAACTGAAAGAATCTCAGGTAAAACGTGCCGTCGACCTGTCTGCCGATAAATACTGCTCGGGTTCCATTATGCTGGGCAAAGGTGGCGTTAAAGTCAGCCACAGTTACGAAGTGGTTGAAGCCTGATCGTCGGTTCCCGGACAACTTATCCCTGACTCTTTCCGATGATTCTTTCCAAGACAGTTATCGGAAAGAATCGCGAATCCCCCGAACTTAACCCGAAGGCCATGCCATCTGACGCCCACCCATCAGATGCAGGTGGATATGATAAACGGACTGCCCCCCATGACTGTTGCAGTTCAGAACAACACAGGTGGATATGATAAACGGACTGCCCCCCATGACTGTTGCAGTTCAGAACAACACGGTAGCCGTCGTCTTCCAGACCTTCCTCAGCAGCCAACTCTCTGGCGTTCAATCTGACGCTCCCACAGCAGGGTAGAGCCTACAACGGCAGCAGGCATAATCACCAGATTTATAAAAGGTACCAGCAACAATAAAGAGACCGTTGCACCAAAACCCCAGACACTGCTACGCTGCTCCCGAAGCCTGACCAGCATGTCATTGAACGACACTCCCCGGTTATCTGCAGCGTAATCACAATACTGGATCGACATCATCCAGCTGTTAAACAGAAACCAGAGTACCGGGCTGGCCAGGTTAACCACCGGAATAATCGACAGAATCAACAGCACCAGCGCCTTGGGCAGGTAATACACGAGTTTACGAAGCTCACGACAAACGGTTCGGGGCAGCAGAACCAACCAGTCTTTCAGCTCATAATCCGGCAGATCATCGGCTCCATTCAGTCGCTGGACTTTTTCTGCCAGCAGCCCATTGAAAGGGGCTGCAATTAAGTTACCAAGAATCGTAAAGGTAAAGAAAACCACACCCAGCACCGCCATGGACAACAAAGGCCAGAGCAGGTATTCCAGAAAGGACAGCCAGGAGGGTATCCAGCCGAACAGGTCTTCCATCCAGATGCCAAACTGCCGGAAGGTCAGATAAATCAGTCCGCCAAACACCAGCAGGTTAATCATCATCGGAAGCAGAACAAACCAGCGAATGGCCGGGTCTGGCAATTGCTTCAGACCTTCCAGAAAATACCCGGAACCTCTGGTAACGGACTCATTCATGCTTTCAACTCTATGATTCGTTATTGGAATGCCGCATGCCTGGTGCTGACAAGCGTTATATCCATGCATGCTTTTTAGCGCTTAGCTGCACTAGCCCACCAGTATAACGAATTAGAGTGGGTTGCGCGCAGCGGCAACTTTATCTTGTTGTTGAACCCTTTTTTTGAACAAGGGGCTCTTTTACAGGTTGGCTGATCATTTTACAGCCTCCTGCCTGATTTTAAGATAGAGGTAATCAAGATCATTGTAGCCACAAGCTTTGTAGATAATCCGTTTGATGACTCCATTGAAAGCTTCAATCTTCGCGCTGGTTATACGATGATGGCAGTACGACAGCAAGCCCTCTCTTGCCCTGTCCAAGCCCTTAGCAAACCTCTTAAGTTCTGCAATTCCGGTTTCTTTTGCTAACTCTATCCATCTATCCAGAAACTTGCCGGCACACGCTTTGTACGTGTACGTCCATAGCTGTTTGAGCATGTCTTTCAGGATGTAAGCCTGATTGAGATCCTCGTTCATGCTCAAGAGCTCTTTCAGACTGCTTTCTCGCTTTGGAGTCAGGTTCTCAGGGTTCATGAACAGGTTGAACCGCTGACCCTTGATAAAGGGCTTGTTCTCTTCTTCAGCCTGACGCCACTCCCTGCGCCTTATCTGATCTATCACATCATTATAATTGGCAATAATGTGAAACTTGTCGTATACAATATCCGCATTGGGCAAGTGCTCTTTCACCGAAGCCTGATAGCTGCCACCACGGTCTATGCCAACACACTCGATGCTCGCTTTTTGCTCTTCAGTCAGGCTGCTCAAGAACTCATCCAGAGTCTCTTTTCGCTTGCCTTCACCAAGGAAGAGGGTTTCTCCTGAGTCGGCGTTAAGAACAACGGTAAGATACTGATGGCCTTTGCCAATGGATTTTTCGTCAATGAGCAGAGCGCGAATACCGTCACGCTTTGGAGCTGGAAGCATTCTCAGCAGCATCTCTTTATCCCAACGACGGGCAGTACCACCGGATATAGCAATGAATTCAGGCACCTTGTCGCAGGGCATATAGCGACATAAATGGCTGACGTGTCGTTTAAGGCGATCGGTTGCCTGAGCCTTGGGAGTTAAACCAGGAATAGTAACGGTTTCAATATTGTTGCAGTGTGAGCAGCGGCCCTGAAAAGCTGTGAAGAGAAGATTTACCTGTAGAACTCCCAGTGGTAAATCCTGGACACACCGATCTTTTGTCTTCATTTGTCCCATAGGGGTTTCACATTGACTGCATTTCTCGTGCTGAATTCGGCCATCCCTGCGGAGATAGACAAAAGCTTGTTTGACTTCCCAATCAATATCAATCTGCTCGATTACCCAGCCGGGAAATGCGAACATAGGACGTAGTGAGGGTGTTGTACACATGTCTGATCCTTCAGAAATTTTGATCTGTTCAAATCAATCTTTCCTGAAAGGCTATTTCTGTTGCAACCCCTCATTTTCCATCAGCCAACCTGTAAAAGCCCCGAACAAGGGGCTTGGCTTTTCCGGATTGATAATGTGGAAAGTAAGCACCAGGGGGATATACAATTTTTCAAGCCAGCCACTTGAACCAATACATGAATATTCCTTTAGTTTTGGAGAGGCAGGATGCATTTTTCTGTCGTCAATACGTCTAGCGGTACTCAGTTCAGGCATAAAGCTTCCAGCAATACGTTTGTGTGCCAGCGCCATGAAGAAACAGAAAACTCCCTTACCCTATCGCTTATACAGGAAGGCGAGAATGAAAGAGCAGGGACTACCTTACCTGGCGCGGGCAACTTGATATAGTCCTTGGTCTGCTCGCAAAAAAATTAACTCTGCTTTTTGATTTTTAGTCTTATATTCACTGGTTCTGATCCTGACCAGTGTTATTATTGTTTTCTGTTTTCAAGCTTTCAGCTTTCGATTTTTTCCGACCAGATTTTTTCGACTGTTAGTTTCAAGAATACTTGCGCTGACATCTGCAGGATGCCGCATTCCAAGGAGTATAAAAATGAGCGAAGCTAAACCTTCTCCAAGACACTGCCGCCTGCTTATTCTCGGGTCAGGCCCCGCCGGATATACCGCTGCGGTTTATGCCGCCCGCGCCAACCTTGAGCCGGTCATTATTACCGGTATGCAGCAGGGCGGCCAGCTAACGACAACCACAGATGTGGATAACTGGCCAGGGGGCTCTGAAGGCTTGCAGGGGCCGGGTCTGATGGTAGATATGGAAGCACATGCCAAGCGTTTTGGCACAGAAATCGTATTCGATCATATTGAAGAAGTCGACTTCAGCAAAAAACCTTACACCCTGAAAGGCAGCAACACCTACACCTGCGACGCCCTGATTATTGCCACCGGTGCCAGCGCCCGTTATCTGGGACTGGACAGTGAAGACGCTTTCAAGGGCAAAGGCGTGTCGGCCTGTGCCACCTGTGATGGTTTCTTCTACAAGAATAAGGATGTTGTTGTTGTCGGTGGTGGTAACACAGCGGTTGAGGAAGCGCTGTATCTGTCCAACATTGCCAGAACAGTGACCGTGATTCATCGCCGTCAGGGCTTCCGGGCAGAAAAAATTCTGCAGAATAAAATGATGGACCGGGTAGAGAACGGCAACATGCGTCTGGTACTGGACTCAGTACTGGAAGAAGTGCTGGGTGATGACATGGGCGTCACCGGTGTACGGGTTAAAAACGTACTGACCGGAGAGACACAGGACATTGACGCCCTCGGTTGCTTTATTGCCATCGGCCACTCACCAAACACCGGCATTTTTGACGGACAGCTGGCGATGAAAGACGGTTACATCATTGTCGGCAGCGGTCTGGAAGGCAATGCCACCCTGACATCAAAAGAAGGTGTGTTTGCGGCAGGAGATGTTATGGACCACGTTTATCGTCAGGCCATCACATCCGCCGGAACCGGCTGTATGGCAGCTCTGGATGCGGAGAAGTATCTGGATTCTATGGCTTAAAGGCATACCCAAAACGCGAGAGCAGGATTTCCTGCTCTCGCCTGTCATTAAATAGCCTGTTTCTCTTCAGCCGCCGGGTTAACAGGTTCGACCTCTACCGCTGGTGCGGCGGGTTTATCTTCCGGTTTCACACTAAACTCTTCAGACAGGGTTCCCTTTTCATCCGGAGCCTGCTTTGTAGCATAGTCCTTTGGTTGCTCCACCGCCTTTGGGCGCTCGGTCCTGCGCTTGGTAACCTTTCCAGACAACAAGGCATTGCTGCTCAGCAGTGCGTCACTTAAACGATTTTTTACTGCTTCATCTTCACACAGATTTTCTGCACCATTCGCCATGTGTTCATGAACATCACGATAGCTGTCAGTCAGCTTGTTGATAAGGTGTGCAGTGGTACCAAAATGATCAGACACCTTGCTCTGATAATCTTTGAAGTCGTTCTGCAGTTCATCCAGCTGGTTCTGCAGCTTGCCCCGTTCAGACTTAGGCCCGGCCAGCAGATGGTAAAGCAAAGCCCCTGCCAGCATTCCCCCCAGAAACGCCAGACTCCCTACAAACCAAAGTACATTCATATCTTCCACAGTATTGCCTCAATGGTACGTTCTGGCTTCGTCTGCCTATGACTCAGATAATGCTCATTGTTCAACGAGAAACCACTCCCCGATCCTGAAAGCCAGTTTTGCTTACGTTATATTTTTTCCATGCCAAAGTATACATAGGTCGGGTGGTTCTTACGCGGGTTACCCTCTCTTTACCTGTTCTTGCGGTTGCTGCCTCAACGGCATAACGGTACATTGACCAGCAACTGGATCATCACCAGAAGCTATAACAACCAATAACGTTTGCCAGACCTGACAATGAAAAGCAGCATGACTCCGCAGGAACGCTACCAGCGAGACCTGAAACGCGACGACTTTATGCCGGACCCTGCCCAGCTGGAGGCGGTTAAGCAGTTACAAAACCTCTACGACCGACTGATGGCCACTCCGTCACCATCATGGCTGCAACGTCTTAATCCATTCACATCAAAGCACAAAACACCGGTTCCGGGGCTGTATTTCTGGGGCGGTGTCGGGCGCGGCAAAACCTACCTGATGGATACATTTTTTGACTGCCTGCCCTTTCAGCAGAAAATGCGCATGCACTTTCATCATTTTATGCGCAGAGTGCATTCTGAATTAACAGGACTGGAAGGCGAAAAGAACCCGCTGGAAAAAGTGGCGGAGAAGCTGGCTGGCGAAACCCGGATTATCTGCTTCGATGAATTCTTTGTGTCCGATATTACCGACGCCATGATTCTGGGCGGACTGTTTGAACAACTGTTCCTTCGGGGTGTGACACTGGTAGCCACCTCCAATGTCGAACCAGACCAGCTCTACAAAGATGGCCTGCAACGCGCCCGTTTTTTACCTGCCATTGCACTATTAAAAGAACACACACAGGTCGTTAATGTGGATGGCGGCGTTGACTACCGCCTACGTTTGCTGGAGCAGGCTGAAACCTGGCACTACCCTCTGAATGAACAGACCAGTACGCGACTGACAGATGCTTTCGCCTCGCTGGCCGCCGATTTCAACCATGCAACAGGTAATCAGCCTGTTACGATTGCTGGCCGGGAAATCCCCTGCAAACACAGCTGCGAAGACCTTGCATGGTTTACCTTTACAGCCTTATGTGACGGCCCCCGCAGCCAGAATGATTATATTGAACTTGCCTGCCTGTTTCAGACAGTGATACTTGAAGGCATTCCACAAATGAACGCCAGCAAAGACGATCAGGCGCGCCGCTTTATCAACCTCATCGACGAGTTTTATGATCGCCATGTCAAGCTGATTGTCTCTGCTGAAGTACCGTTACCAGAACTGTACGCCGAAGGCAGACTGAGTTTTGAGTTTAAGCGTACCCTCAGCCGCCTGCAGGAAATGCAGTCGAGAGAATACCTGACACAGCCCCATCGGTCAGTCGTCGTTTAAACCTGTTCAAAGATTCTTTCAGGGTGCAGCTGATTTAAAAGACATTTGACGTTAGAATCAGTCACTCGGATGGAGGGGTACGATGAATCTAAATATAACAAACAAAGTCTTCATGGTAGCCGGGGCCAGCTCTGGTCTTGGGCTGGGTATCGCCCGACAACTGGCGTCTGAAGGGGCAAAAGTCTCAATCGCCAGCCGTTCACCCGACAAAATCGCACAGGCGGCATCGAACATCAGCAGTGAAACCAGTTCGGAAATTCGTGGCTATGTCTTCGATGCCCGAAACCAGGAAAGTATCCGCCACTGGGTTCTGTCAACTCTGGATGATTTTGGGCATATTGATGGCGTTGTGATCAACGCTGGCGGGCCACCTCCGGGCTCTTTTGACGAGCTGGACGACAAAGCCTGGCAAAACGCTTTTGAACTCACCCTGATGAGTGCTGTACGCCTGATTCGTGAAACATTGCCAGCCCTCAAGGTCAACGGCGGCAGCATACTGACCCTGACGTCTTCTACCGCCAGAGAACCCGTTGACTACCTGACCCTGAGTACAGTTATGCGTTCCGGCGTGGCCAGTCTGGCAAAAAGCCTGGCAGACCAGCTCGCTCAAGATAACATTCGTATTAATAACCTGATTCCCGGCAGTATCCAGACCGACCGTATGGATGCGTTAAACCAGTACGTTGCCGGTCGTAGTGGTACTTCCAGAGACCAGACTCGCGCCAGAGTTGAGGCCGACATCCCCATGGGGCGTTATGGCAAAGCAGAAGAGTTCGCCAAAGCTGCGGCCTTCCTGCTGTCCGATGCTGCCAGTTACATCACCGGCAGCAGCCTGACTGTAGACGGTGGTCGTATGAAGAGTTTGTAAGCTGCTTTATTATCAATAATCATTCAGCTCAGCCGCAAGGTTTGGAATTTTAAAGCCCCAAGCCTTGCGTTTTATCTCGTACTGATCAGCACCACCAACCGGCCGGCACAATACAGTTTCCAAATAGCGATTATCGCTTAGCATCTATTTGCCCTCTCAACTTGCCCATAAGCGCATTGCTTCTGTTAAATTGCCGCTTGTCTAAAAGGCCAATCAACTTATAAACAGTATCTGGTGACATTTTGTGGTTCTTTTTAGCCTTTTCATTTTTATTTACGATGATACTGACGATTTTGTTTGCCTTATCTCTCTCTGTATCACGAAGTTTTTTCAGATAACTTATTAGGGTTTTCATTGACTGCTTTTCAAGTTCCTCATCTGTAAAATGTATAAATGCCCGCTCAGCCCCATCGGCTTTTTTTTGCCTTTTTTTCCAGTCATCATCCTCTCCGTCATCACCACCCGCCCCCGTAGCGCCTCCTCCGGCTCCTGTAGTTACTGGATTACTGCGGGATGATGTTTTTTTTCTGACTGCGGATGAATAACTTTTACCTCCAGTCACTTCACTTGAGTAGTTCTTATCGTTCTTGCCACTGTCTTCAGGGTTACTCAACCATGGAGTGTCATCCCCCCTGTAAACGACTCCTTCAGAATCGATGATGACCCCATTGGCCGGCCTGTTATCTCCAAAGAGCTGTAAAGTCAGAGTGAGATTGCCGCGAATTTTTTGCAGTACTGCCACCTCCCCTCTGGGGACAAGAATACTGTTTTGAATGGAGCCCCATGAGTCATCAACCAGCTTCGGGTGAAGATCGAGCCGTAATAGCTTCCAGGTGCCTGCCTCAGCGGGAGTAATGAGAATGATGTTTTTACTGGTCATTATTTCAAACTGGGCTTTCAGATAATGAGCTGCCTCATCGCTCTGAGGCATTATCTTGTCATCGTCACTATTTTCATAGCCGCTGTTATTTTCATAGCCGCTGTTATTTTCATAGCCGCTGTTATTTTCATAGCCGCTGTTATAACCGCTATTTTTCTTGTCCAGATAATAAACTGGCATTAAATCATCCGGGTTTCTCATTAAAAATCGTGCAGGCAGGGATAGCTCATCACCTGGCAAAAACTGGATGGCATCTTTTGAGGTCACACAGGATAACGCATTTGGCGGACACGCATACCCGGAAGGAACAGGGAGCAGTTTGTCGTAGCTGAGCGTGAAAGGCATCGGCACTGTTTCGGCAAACATCTCTGATGGGGTCAAAAGCAGGCAAAATCCGGTACAGGTCAGCCATATTATATTTCTGACAACACTGAAACATTGCTTCGCTCGAACCATGTAAGTACTTCCTTAGCCAGTAAAGGCAGTTGCAATCATTTTGTGGAAGCAGGAAGGTTAGCTCACCGGTGGAAAAGTCGATCGAAAATTTTAAAAATAACTGTTAACGCGACGGTCACGCAGGGTTTTAGCGATAGGCGGATAGTGTTTCAGCACCAGATATTTCACCGCTTTACTGACCTTTCTGATCAGCCTTGCGGGATAAAAGCAGTAAATGCCCTGAGAAGGGTCTCGCTCAAGAAATACACGGGTAACGGCAGGAACCTGCGAGTACAGAAAGCGCTTTCTAACCAGATACATGGTATCAACCTTTTATGGAACAAAGAGGGGAGACGGCGAAAGTTTCACCGCCAGTGGGTATTAGTCCATGTACTGGTCAGAAAGTTCCCGAACCTGCAATATCGTACAAATCAGGCTATTTCCGGCTGTTGCGGATATGGTCGTAAGCACCCTGAATTTCCTGGGTTTTCTGCTTGGCAACCTCCATCATCTCTTCCGGCAGGCCTTTCGCCACCAGCTTGTCCGGGTGGTGCTGACTCATCAGCTTACGATAAGCCCGCTTTACTTCAGCGTCGGTGGCAGAGGGTTCAACCCCGAGAATTTGATAGGCCTGTTTCAATTCATCCCGACCCGGGCGCCCCCAGCCTCCGCCGCCCCCAGCCTGCTGCTGGCCGGCGTGGTGATAATAAGCCTGCTGCGCCTGAAAGCGTTTGTGCAACAGCTCAAAGTTGAGCTGGCTGACGCCCAGCTGATCGCAGATATGGCGAAATACGACACGTTCTGACTGTGTCAGCCCACCGTCGGCATAAGCCGCCTGCAACTGAATTTCCAGAAACATGGGGATCAGGGTGCTGGAGCCTGCCACCCGGCGAAATTCTGCCAGCGCCTCAGAAATATCGGTCGACGGGTTCTTTCCCTGATTGAACAGTTCGATCGCCGCCCGGCGCTGTTCTTCAGAAAGGCGCATTTCCCGCATAATGGCAGACGCCATCTGGATTTCATCTTCACTGACACGACCGTCTGCCTTGGCAATACGCCCCATCACCAGAAAAGAGGCGCGAAAAAACGCAGACTGCGCCCGCTGCCGGTTGTAGCTTCTTTGACCGGCCTGCCTGTAGGACTGATTCGATTTTATAAAATTACGGTCAATCCAGCGGCCCAGGAAACCACCCAGCAGAGCGCCAAAAGGTCCGCCCCAAATCAACCCAAGAAAAGCACCGATTACTATTGCTGTCATTTAACTTACTATTACTGTCATCTAACAGGTACGAGAGTTACCCGCCAAATACTGTTCCAAATCGTTGAGTCGTTCAACTGTGCCAACATCTGTCCAGAGTCCCTGAAAATGTTCTCCGGTCACTTCATTGTCCACTATCGCTTGTCTCAGAACGGGAGCCAAAGCCTGCACACCGGCAGGAATATCCGCAAACAACCCCGGTGTTAATACACTAATGCCACTGAACGTCAGTAACTGATCGCCCTGTTCCTGAACCCTGCCCTGCTGCAGGGCAAAATCGCCGGTTTTCTTGAAGTCCGGGTTATTGACCATAACCAGGTGCGCCTGCCCGTCTATGGTGTCAGGCACAAGGTCAAAAGGGTAGTCGGTAAAGACATCACCATTCACCACCAGAAACGGTTGATTATCTTCAGACTGACCATCCTTAAGCAATGGCAAAGCCTGAATAATACCACCAGCCGTTTCCAGAGGCTCAGGTTCTTCTGAATAAGTAATACTGACGTTCCACCGGGAACCATCACCCAGCGCATTGACAATCTGATCTCCAAGCCAGGAATGGTTAATCACAATCTCTTTGAAACCGGCTGCTGCCAGCTGCTCGATATGATGGACGATCAGGGATTTACCCGCTACTTCAATCAGGGGTTTAGGCGTGTGCAGGGTCAGGGGACGCAGACGCTTCCCAAGACCCGCTGCAAGGATCATTACTTTCATGAATTAACAGACTGATCCTTTTTTCCGGCAGACATTTCAACAGCCGATGATTCTGACACAGGCACTTCTTCGACAGCATTTGCCGCCACTGCGGTAATATCAGCAATCTTCTGCATCAGTATCGGAGCCACCCGTTGCTGCAGCCACTGTCCATGTTGCTCAAAAGCAGGATAACGCCAACAGGCTTCCAGCACATAGCGGAACGTAACAGGAATAGCTGACAGGTATTGCGGTTTATTATCACGCAGCCACAACCGGGTAAATATGCCCAGACACTTGAGGTGGCGCTGCAACCCCAGCCAGTCAAACCATCTCTGGCAGGTCGCCCAGTCAGTATCCCTGAGCAGTTCATGCTGCCTGACAAAATCCTGCAGCCAGCCTTCAACCTGATCTTCAGGCCAGCAGACATAGCAGTCTTTTAATAAAGAAACAGCGTCGTATAAAACCGGACCGTGCAAAGCCCCCTGAAAGTCAATCACACCAATCTGATTGTCGGGCAGACTCATCAGGTTGCGGGAATGGTAGTCCCGGTGAATAAAGGCAGAAGGCTGCTCTCTGGCACTGGCAATCAACATCTGGTCCAGCCCACAAAACAGTTTTTCATCCTCTTCCGTCAGTTCAATACCGATCAGTTGCTGAACAAACCAGTCCCTGAAGAGACTCAGTTCTGTTTGCAATAGTTCTTCATCGTATTCCGGCAGGGTATCAGGAGGAGTAGCCTGAAGGGTTTTGAGCAGCGCCAGGGCATCGGCATAGATAGCATCAACCGACTCTTGGTTAAGCAGATCCAGCAACAACGTGTCACCAAAATCTTCGATCAGCATAAAACCCTGGTCATAATCCACGGCCCTGACCTTTGGCACCCGTATACTCACACCAGACAGCAGTCCGGCAATACTGACAAAGGCGGCAGAGTCCTCCTTTTCTGGTGGCGCATCTACAGCCAGAAGCGAACCCTGCGGGCTCTGTATACGATAGTAACTGCGAAAACCTGCGTCCCCACCCACAGGTAAGAGTTGCACTGCATTCGTTAAATGTTCTTCAGCAGGTACCAGCTGCTGCTGTACCCATTGTGCCAGTTGCTCCCGACGCTCCTGTTGCCGGACTGACTCTGGATGAGCCAGCTCTGGCTGAGAGGTTTGCTGCCGGGACGGTTGGCGAATATGGTCAGACGGAGTCATGTCTAGCAAAGAGTTTCCTTGAAAGTTTCCCTGAGTCAGGCAGCATAGAACATCGGCTGAAAAAACCACGATTTCAGCCCGTAAAAATTTTTAAAGTTATTGCACTGTCGATCAGAGTAACACAGACTAATAGCGGTTATCACCGGAATAAATCTGATACAACTAATAAAAATTGACAACAATCATAGAGTTAATCCGTTACAATGGCCGGTTAACGCAAACGGAAACCAACCAAGTCGTGTTTTAAGTGGACATTGAAAAATGTTCGCATGGCTGTTGAACGTTTAAAAACACACTGCCGGGACTGCAAAGCTCATGGAGATGCATCACTTACCTTTCAAACTTCGGGCATTAACTCTGGCGATAGCCAGTGCCATAATTGCCGGGCAACCAGTCAGCAAAGCCAGAGCCGAAAACAACCTTTCCGCCGATACTGAGTGGAGTTGCGAAATAGCCAGCGATGGCAGTGGCTGGCAATGTTCTGTGGTGCCGTTAAAACAGGGAGCCATGAAACGAGCCCCCCGCCCAGTCACTGCTCCAGTCGTGAGCCCAGCGTCTAAAACGATGACTGCCGTCAGTCAGCCTGAAGGTATACGTACACAGCTGGACTGGGTAAATAAGTCGAATCTGAGCGAGGCCAGATGCCAGCGACTGGAACGGGAAGAACCCTGGTGTGCTGGCACCTATGTCGAGCCAACCCGCCCCGGTAAAAACTTCAAAGGCGATCCAAACTCTGCGCCCATTATTGCCGACGCTGACGAATCCACCTACCAGAACTCCATAGCTACTCTGCAGGGTGCGGTAAAAATTCGTCAGGGGAACCGTCAACTGGAAAGCGATGAAGCCTACCTCGATAACGAAAAAAACTTTGGCGAATTCAAGGGCAATGTTGTTTTCCGTGAACCCGGCTCCCTGATTGTGGGCGATATCGCCCAGTCCCAGCTGGATACCGGCCGGACTGAGGTCGACAATGCCCGGTATGTGATGCATGAGTCTCATGCCAGGGGCAGTGCTGAGGTTATATTGCGTCATGAAGACGCCACCATGGACTTGGATGATGCCACCTACACCACCTGCCCCCCCGGCGACAAAGGCTGGCAGCTGTCAGGCGACAGTGTCACACTGGATCCGTCTACCGGCTATGGTACGGCACGTAACGCGGTTGTCAGGATTCAGAATCTGCCCGTTTTTTACAGCCCATACCTCTACTTCCCTATTGATAAGCGGCGTCAATCCGGTTTCCTGTACCCCACGAAAATGGGATTTAACGACGAGGCAGGTGTTGAATTTGACCTGCCTTACTACTGGAACATCGCACCCAATTACGATGCCACCTTTACGCCAAGAGTCATGACCAAACGCGGTTTTCTGCTGGAAAACGAATTCCGCTACCTGACTGAAAAGGATGAAGGTGAACTGGGTGTTGCTGGTCTGATTGGTGGCGACCAGCTGGAAGATGAAAACCGACATTACAAAAAAGACCGCTGGTTTGCCAATGCCCGTCACCGTCGTCAGTTTAATGATCGCTGGATGGCTGAGCTGGATTATGCCGATGCCAGCGACAAGGACTATCTGGACGATTTCGGTTCCAGCCTGGACTATTCGGCCTCCAGCCCTCTGAATCAGCGTGTAATGACCCGTTACTATGGTGGCAATGACTACACCAACTGGCAGACAAAGCTGGATGTTCACAAGAAAAAGAACATGAACCGTACGGCGGATGACCCCTATAACAAGTTGCCGCAAATCGAACTGAGGGGTAACTGGCAGGCTACCGACCGGATTCAGGTGAATTATCTGGCGGATTACACCTATTTTGATCGGGCAGATGACTGGAACTACGTCAAAGAACAGCCTGACCCGGGCTTTCCAAGTGGTTCAAAAATTTTTGAAAGTATTTACAACGAAGGCTATGGCATCAAAAAGGCCGTAGGCAGTCGTGCTTACTTTGAAACCGGAATGAGCTACCCCATGTACACAACCTGGGGTTTTCTGAAACCGGAAGTTAAAGTCCGCAGTGTGAATTACAGCCTGTCCAACCTCAAGGAAAAAGAGGTGATGGAAGACCTGCGCAATTCATATGTGGGACAAGAGTTTAAGGATGGCGACTTTACTAAAACTCCATCGACTACGGTTCCGGCTTTCAGTCTGGACAGCGGTTTATATTTTGATCGTTTCACCGAACTGTTTGGCACCGATTACACCCATACGCTTGAGCCCCGGATGAAATACCTGTATGCCCCTCATGTGAAAGGTCAGGAGTTCAACCCGATCTTTGATACCGGCAACATGGGTTTCAGCTACAGCTCACTCTGGCAGGATAACCGCTTCAGCGGCTATGACCGACTGGCTGATGCCAACCAGGTATCGCTGGGGATCACTACCCGGTTTATTCAGGATGATGGCTTCGAGCGGATGCGGTTCGGCATTGGCCAGATTTTCCATTTTGACGATCGCAAGGTCTATATCGCCAACAATCTCGGGCAGGCCGGGAAAGTACCGGACCAGCCCGATGAAGACCTGATCGCAAAGGATTCCCGTCTCAGACAGGAATTGCTGGACTCCACCTCTCCTATCGCTTCAGAATTCATCTACAATTTCACCCGCACCATGAGCCTGCGTCAGGATTTTGTGTGGAATAGTAATGAAAACCGTATTGATAATTATGCGCTGACCTATCGTTACCGACCTTCAGAGCGCAAGACTTTTAATATGGGTTTCAGGTATGCGGACCGGGTGGAGCGATTTGTCAAAGACAAAGATGGAAACTACATTGAAACCGGTCGGGATGACGATAACAATCCCATCTATCAGAAAGCCAAAAACGACCTGAAAGCCACGGATATCAGCTTTGCCTGGCCGATTCCCTACACCCGGAACTGGTCAGCCATGGGTCGCTGGCAATACGATATGACCAACAAGCGGAACCTTGAGGAGCTGTTTGGTGTCGAATATGCCAGTTGTTGTTATCAGGTGCGATTATTCTGGCGTTCCTATGTTAAATCGACCGATAATATCGACCATCCAAAAGACAGAAGCGGCATCTACCTGCAGTTTGTACTGCGAGGTCTGGGTAGTTTGACCGGTTCTTCAGGTAAAGAGTACTTGCAAGGTATTTCAGGTTATACAATTCGCGAGAAGTAATGATGAAGGGATTGAAGAAATTGATGCTTTCAGCCTGCCGCGCACTGGCGCTGGCGGCTGTCGTGGTGTCAACGGGTAATATCGCCCATGCCAAACCGGTTCCCCTGGATCGCATCGTCGCTGTCGTCGACAAAGATGTGGTCATGGAGAGCGAACTGAACAATCGTGTTGAAACTGTGCAACGCCAGCTGTCTGACCGCAATATCACCCTCCCCCCGGAAAGCGTGCTGAAAAACCAGGTGCTGGAACAGCTGGTGCTGGAAAACCTGCAGCTGCAGATGGGTCGCAACGGTGGTATCCGCATTGACGACTGGACGCTGAACGACGCCGTCACCCAAATTGCCAGGCGCAACGGCCTGACTATTGAAGAGTTCCGCAAAAGTCTGGAAGCCGATGGTCTGTCTTACGCCGAAGCCCGTGAAGAGATTCGTCGCGAGATGATCATCAACCGTGTACGCCAGCGCCAGATCACCAGCCGCATCCAGATCAGTGAACAGGAAATTGACAACTTCCTGCGTTCTCCGGAAGGTCAGGCCAGCCAGCAGGTCGAGTACCGTCTGGGACATATCCTGATTTCAACACCGGATAACCCAACACCTTCACAGGTTCAGGCGGCTGAGAAAGAAGCCAATAACATATCTGTCCAGCTGAAACAGGGTGCTAATTTTGCCGAGATGGCGATTACTTACTCCAAAGGTCAAAATGCCCTGAACGGTGGTGACCTGGGTTGGAGAAGTGCCGAACAGCTGCCCACCCTGTTTGCCGAACAGGCCGCAAAAATGAACACAGGTCAGGTTTCTCAGCCGGTGCGCAGTGCCGGTGGTTTCCATATTTTCAAGCTGATGGACACCCGTGGTAACGAGAAGGTTATGGAAGAACAGGTTAATGTTCGCCATATTCTGATCAAGCCAAACGAAATCCGTAACGATCTGGAAGCCCAGATGCTGGCGAAAGACCTTTACGACCGTATTGAGAGCGGTGAAAGTTTCACCGATCTGGCAAAAGCTTACTCCGACGACCCTGGCTCAGCCCTGAATGGTGGCAGCCTGGAGTGGGTATCTCCGAAAACTCTGGTGCCAGAGTTTCAGAAAGCCATGGAGGAAACACCTCAGGGTGTTGTGAGCGAACCGTTCCGCAGCTCCTATGGCTGGCATATTCTGGAAGTCCAAGGCAAACGTAAGGCTGATATCAGCAATAAGGTGCGCCGCAACCAGGTGCGTGAACTGCTGGGTATGCGCAAGTTTGAAGAAGAGCTGGAAGTCTGGCTGCGTGAAATCCGCGACCAGTCTTTTGTAGAGATTCGGTTGTAAGACTCAACTGCCCTCTATGAAGCTCGCCGGGTTTGTGTAAAGATGCACAACCCGACGGGCTCTTTTGCTATTACAGATATGACAAATTCCGGAACCCATACACCACGACTGATCATCACCTCTGGCGAACCAGCTGGCATTGGCCCCGACCTGTGCCTGATGCTGGCAAACCATTCATTGCCCGCCCAGCTGGTTGTGGCTGCCGATCCGGAACTGCTCAGCCAGAGAGCCCGGCAGATGAAACTGAACATCAACCTTAAAACCTTCAACCCAGAAGACCACCAGCCTGCACGGACGGGTGAACTAATTGTTGCCCCTTTACCCCTCAGCCAACCCTGCACGCCCGGTCAGACTGATCCGGCTAACGGTCAGTATGTTCTGGATATGCTCAGCTATGCGGTTCAGGGCTGCATGGAGGGATTGTTCGACGGCATGGTGACCGGTCCGGTTCATAAAGAAGTGATCAATAACGCTGGTGTACCTTTTACCGGCCATACTGAGTTTCTGGCGGAACAGACCCATACCCGCAAGGTCGTTATGATGCTCGCTACCGAAGGTTTACGGGTTGCCCTGGCAACCACTCATCTGCCCCTGCGTGATGTGGCTGATGCCATTACGCCGGAATCACTGGAAGAAGTGATCCGTATCCTGAACAGAGACCTGAAAAACAAATTTGGTATTGCAGAACCAGAAGTTCTGGTCTGTGGACTGAATCCCCATGCCGGAGAAGGCGGGCACCTTGGGAGGGAAGAAATCGAGGTCATTATTCCGGTTCTGGATAAGCTGCGCCAGGAAGGCATGAACCTTAAAGGCCCTTTACCGGCAGACACGCTGTTTAACCCGAACTACCTTGAGTCGGCGGATGCGGTTCTGGCCATGTACCACGACCAGGGGTTGCCTGTGCTGAAATTCAAAGGTTTTGGGAAGGCGGTGAACATTACACTCGGACTGCCTGTGATTCGAACCTCTGTTGATCACGGCACAGCACTTGAGCTTGCCGGAAGCGGCAAAGCGAGTCCGGACAGCTTGCTAACGGCCATTGATTATGCAATGCAGACAGTTAAGGGTTAACAGACCATTATTGTAGGTAAGCAAAAGGCTTGCAGTTTTATGATACGTCGTCCTCCCAATATTCCGTTCCAGCTGCCATTCAAACCTAATGCCGTAGGCTATGTTGTCCGAAATCCTTTTGATCAAAGCCGCACCGCAAACCTGGTTTTAGCCTGGGGTGTTACTTCTGACTTAGGGGTTCTTGACGTAGACTCAAACACTCACCCTTTTCCTGTCAAAGTAGAAATGGAGCAAAAGTTTTTTCCGGAATCAGTGACCTTGACGATCTGCAATGCTCCTTACCAGTCAGAAGTTTTCGGCTATTTTCCTCCGGAGTCTCCTCCTCCGAAAACCACCGTGGCGGAGGCTACTAATCAAAGTTTTGAAGGTACATTGGTCTAATTTACACATTTTATGACTTATCTGATGATGACGAAATTTTGTACCAGTAAACACTGATTACCCATGCTTTTCGATCTGTTGTGGTGGTTGCCTTTTCTGATACAAGGTCTGAACTGTACTGAAAAAACATTATTTTCTGCTTTCGTTGCATACATTTTATCCCTGCTTGCTTTCTCTGCGTTAACAGGTTTGAGCTTTCACAGCCCGGTTTAGTTCCAAACTCTTTCCTTCTTACATAGCGGTCTGCTGAACACCGAATAATCATCAGCAGTATGCAAAGCGGGTTTCTGCCGCTATCATAAGCCGCCATTTCCCTGAACGACCGTAAACAGTACATTATGTCCGAATTCCCCCATCACAGAGCCCGTAAACGCTTCGGCCAGAACTTTCTGCACGATCAGGGCATAATCCAGAGAATCGTTCGCTCCATTCACCCAAGGGAAGGCGACCGGCTGGTTGAAATTGGTCCGGGTCAGGGCGCCATTACCGAATTCCTGTTGGATGGCGCTGGTCAGCTGGATGTTATTGAGCTGGACCGCGACCTTATCCCGATCCTGAAACTCCGTTTTGGCCTGAACCCCAACTTCCGCATCCATGAAGGTGATGCCCTGAAGTTCGACTTTTCCAGCCTGAAAAACGACGACAAACCTTTGCGACTGGTTGGCAACCTGCCTTATAACATCTCCACGCCATTGATTTTCCATCTGCTGGAGTACCAGGGCCTGATCAGCGATATGCACTTTATGCTGCAAAAAGAGGTTGTGCTGCGTCTGGCAGCGCAGCCGGGTGAAAACAACTACGGTCGTCTGGGCATCATGGCGCAGTACTATTGCCGGGTAGACTATCTGTTTACGGTTGGACCCGGCTGCTTCAACCCTCCACCCAAGGTTGATTCTGCCATTGTACGTCTGACGCCTCATAAAGAGCTGCCACACCCCTGTAAGGACGTAAAAATGCTGAGCCGTGTGGTTCGTGAAGCATTCAGCATGCGTCGTAAAACCCTGCGCAACACCCTTAAGCAACTGGTTTCTGCAGAAGAGCTGGAACAGCTGTCGATTGATCCGTCTGTTCGTCCGGAGCGGGTAACGCTGGAAGAGTTCGTACGAATTGCTGACTTTATCCACGACCGTAACGCTTAAACTCTTTACCAGAGCTATTTAAAACTCTTCGCTTGAACAAGCGCAACAAGCTGAGATAAAACTATAAAGGCAGGCTGACATAAACATCACAGATGAGTGTCAGCTGACCTTCGTGTGACACTCAGGAGACTCTATGGCGGTTTATGCCATTGGCGATATTCAGGGCTGCTACGACCCGTTTCGCCGTTTGCTCGACAAAATCAGGTTTCAGCCCGGTCAGGACAAGCTATGGATAGCCGGTGATATGGTTAATCGGGGGCCGGATTCGTTGCCCACTCTGCGCTTTATTAAGTCCCTTGGCGACGACTGTGTCGCCATTCTCGGTAATCATGACCTGCACTTGCTGGCTGTGGCGTCAGGCGTTCGCCCGGCAAAGAAAAAAGACACGCTGAACTCAATTCTGAACGCGCCAGACCGTGAAGAACTGATCAGGTGGCTACGCCACCGTCCGGTTCTGCACCACGACAAAGACCGTAATATCACCATGGTGCATGCCGGAATTCCCCCAATCTGGACCATCAAACAGGCACGTTTCTATGCCGGGAAGCTCGAAAGAGCCTTGCAGGCAAACGACTACCAGGATCTGTTGCGCTACCTTTTCAGTAGCGACAAGCTGAATTCCTGGGAAGATGCGCTGACCCGGCGCGCCAGGCTGAAGATGATCACCGCCTACTTCACCCTTATGCGCTTCTGCGACGAAAACGGCAAACTGGATCTTGAAAACAAAACCGCTCATTCCAGAAAAGGCTTCTACCCATGGTTTCAGTTCCCGGACAGCCCGGTTTATAAAAAAACCATCGTCTTTGGCCACTGGGCGGCCCTGGAGGGAAACAGTGGTCGCAAGCGCGTTCATGCCATAGACACAGGTTGTGTCTGGGGCGGAGAAATGACGGCCCTGAATCTGAAGACCTTCAAACGAACCAGCGTTCCCGCAGAATAAGTCTGCTTTTTACTATTGCCAGAGGGCTTCTGTCCGATACATACGCTTATAATCTTCTGAAAACAGCCAGAGAGTCTGATGTCTGAAAAACTCACGGAGCTGAAAAAATAACAAGACTGTACGGACACACCTATGGCCAAAAAATCAGCCAAACCTTCCACTTTTATCTGGGAAGGTAAAGATAAGAGTGGACGTAAAACTAAAGGGGAAATGGAAGGCGCCAGTATCGCCCTGGTCAAGGCCGAGCTACGCAAGCAGGGCATTTCTGTCACCAAGGTGAGAAAGAAAAGCTTCTCGTTTGGTAAAAGTAAGGGGGGTAAAATTAACCCCCTGGATATCGCCCTGTTTACCCGACAGCTTGCCACCATGATGAAAGCCGGTGTACCGCTGCTTAACGCTTTTGACATCACAACTGATGGTATCGAAAAGCCCGCCATGAAAGAGCTGCTTCTCAAGATCAAAAATGAGGTGGCAGGTGGTACGACTCTGGCCGAAGCCCTTCGGGCGCATCCACTGTATTTTGATGACCTGTATTGCAATCTGGTGGCCTCTGGTGAACAGTCCGGTGCGCTGGAAACGTTGCTGGACAGAATTGCAACGTATAAAGAAAAGTCAGAAGCGCTTAAAGCCAAGATCAAAAAGGCAATGAACTACCCGGTCGCGGTTGTGTGCGTCGCTTTCATCGTTACCGGTATTCTGCTGGTGAAGGTCGTCCCCCAGTTTGAAGAAGTCTTTCAAGGGTTCGGTGCCGAACTCCCCGCTTTTACTCAGGTGGTCATTCAGATTTCCAACTTTGTTCAGCAATGGTGGTTTGCAGCCATTATCGGGATCGTGGGTTTTGGCTTCATGATTAAAAAAATCATGCAACGTTCAAAAGCCGCAAGGGACAGGAAAGACAGGCTGGTACTCAAAATTCCCATTATAGGACCAATACTTGAAAAGTCAGCTGTCGCACGTTTTGCCCGAACTCTTTCAACGACATTTGCCGCCGGTGTTCCATTAGTCGACGCCCTCGACTCAGTGGCAGGGGCTGCGGGTAATGTTATCTTTACGGATGCAACCAACCGCATCAAAGAAGATGTCTCTACAGGCCAGCAGCTGCAGTTCGCCATGAAAAGTTCTGGCATCTTCCCACCCATGGCTATTCAGATGGTTTCTATCGGTGAAGAATCCGGCTCTCTGGATGAAATGCTCGATAAAGTCGCGACCTTCTACGAAGACGAAGTGGATAACGCCGTTGATGGCCTGACCAGCCTGATGGAACCATTGATTATGTCGGTACTCGGGGTGCTTGTGGGTGGTTTGATCGTGGCTATGTATCTGCCTATTTTTCAGATGGGATCTGTCGTATAAAAAGACATTGTAAAAATGCATTAAAACTATGGACACGTGTGCAAAACTATCGACACGTGGGTCATGAATCAGTGAAGTTCTATTGCAAGCTGCCTTCCTTGGTTCAAGGTAGCCCCCCCGTTGGTCCCTATAACCCCGACTGGGCAGTCGTAACGGGCGACTCTGAAGAAAAGCTTTATCTGGTTCGGGAAACCAAGAGTACCACCAATAAAGCAGAGCGTCGGGAAGAGGAAAACGATAAGATTGAGTGCGCCGAGAAGCACTTTGAGACGATTGATGTGGATTACCGTGTCTGCACCAATTTGAAAGAAGCGCTGGAAGCGGCTTGATTAACCTTCATAAAAGCACTGCCCCGGGGGCAGAGCTTTAAAATGAAAAATTGAGGAATAGCCAACACCTTATACCTGAGCTTTGGCAGCTATTCATTTGCTCACTTTTAAATTCCGGCTTTTTATCTCTCCATCAATGCGTTCAGCCTGCTCCTTTGTGGCAATAGACTGAACAACTGAGTAGAGCTCGTATCCACAGCATCTATCATTGTCCTGACGTAAGGCATACATAGCCTTCTCGACAAATTCCTCATCAGAACAGCCACCGGCAGCCGCTTTAATATAAGCCGTGAAGTACGCTTTTTCGTCTCCGGTAAACATCCACATACCGGTTTCGTCTGCAAAAATAATCTCTTCACCACTGTCCACTGCCTCAGCCAACTCAAACAGAAGCTCGTAGCCTTCAAGCGCTGCGCTGTATTCCTTTTGGTTGGACAGTTTTGTGCACTCAGTGAATAACTCATCAAGCCGGGCAAACCAGCCATCCGTCTCCTCGGGAATATTCATGTAGTTTTTAGAGTTAATATCAAAAGGCGCATAATACTCCCCGTCGTACGACTCTTTATGGAATTTTCTTATGGCAGCCAGTGTTTTTTTGCCACTGGCTGGGTATTCATATTGCTCCTTGCTCATGACCGGACTGAATATTTCACTCCGTTGATTAGTACTCATTACTCGCCAGGCTTCATTCAGAAGCTCCAACAACTCTTCCTGACTTTTCTGATTGAGAATCGCAAAAAGGATATCTTTATTCATTACTACAGAGCCTCTAATACTCTTGCTACTTATTGCATAGCATCGGGTTTATAGCCTTAACTCCACTATCCTACAAACAAGAATATGTTATAAATGCTCACTCTTGACCCGCCACCACTGCCCGATGAATCACTCTATAGCCTTGTGTGCCGGGCATACCTCGTCGATGCTGGTTTTACCCACCGGCGCGCACTCAAACATATCTTTGACCCAATGTTGCAGGCATCCGACCTGGAGATGATTGGCAGTCAGTATTTTCCCAAGCCGCAAATATATCTTCAGAATGATTGCTTTCAGTCAATTTTTTGTATGAAAAACCACCATATCATTAGCTTGATTTCCATTTTTCACTCCAGAGGCAATAACGGGGTTACCGTCACACCTCTAAAGTGAAGACGACAACGGTAATGCCTTATGACCAGCTTTTTAATTTCGCTCTTTGTATTGATTGGGGGCTACTTCATTTATGGCAAACTGGTCGAGCGGTGGTTTGGCATCGAGCCTGACCGTAAGACGCCTGCCGTTGAATTTGAAGATGGCGTAGATTTCGTTCCCCTCCCCTGGTACAAAATTTTTCTGATTCAGTTCCTCAATATTGCCGGTCTCGGGCCAATCTTTGGTGCGATTATGGGTGCCCTGTACGGCCCTGCTGCTTTTCTCTGGATCGTGCTTGGCTGCATCTTTGCGGGGGCGGTTCACGACTATTTCTCAGGTATGCTCTCCATTCGTCATCAAGGGAAGTCTGTTCCTGAAATCGTTGGCCACTACCTCGGCGAGCCAGCGCGCAAGTTTATGCGTGCTTTTTCTGTGGTACTGCTTGTACTGGTCGGTGTCGTATTCATGATGGGGCCTGCTGGTCTGCTGGCAAACCTTGGTGGCGAGGGTATTCTGGCAAGCACTAATTTCTGGCTTGGCATTATTCTTTGCTATTACTTTGTGGCAACCGTTTTGCCTGTGGATAAAGTCATCGCCAAAATTTACCCTGTTTTCGGTGCTGCACTGCTCATCATGGCATTTGGTGTGGGCGGTATGACCGTTATCAATGGTTTGCCAGTTCCTGAAATCGGCGCAGACCTGATCCACCCCAGAGGGCTGCCAATTTTCCCCATGCTTTTCACCACCATTGCCTGTGGCGCAATCAGTGGCTTCCACGCCACACAATCTCCCCTGATGGCTCGCTGCACTCAAAATGAAACCCAGGGGCGTCCGATTTTTTACGGCGCAATGATTGCTGAAGGCATTGTGGCTCTGATCTGGGCTGCTGCTGCCATGTCCTTCTTCCCAAATGGGCTGGAAGGCTTGAACGACGTTCTGTCTCAGGGTGGTGCCGGTCTGGTTGTGAAGGAAGTCTCTGTCGGACTGATGGGTACTGTTGGTGGCCTGCTGGCCGTTCTGGGAGTCATTGCCTGCCCGATCACGTCCGGTGATACCGCATTTCGCAGTGTGCGCCTGATCATTGCGGATGCGATTGGCATTGAGCAAACCAGCAAGGCCAATCGTCTCAAGCTGGCGTTGCCTGTATTTGCAGTTGGTTTCGTTTTGACCTTTGTTGACTTTAATATCATCTGGCGTTACTTCGCATTTTCCAACCAGACTCTGGCCACCATTGTTCTGTGGGCAGCTGCCGCCTATATGGTCACCCGGGACAAGAGCCACTGGTTTGTATCACTGCCAGCCATGTTTATGACGGCTGTGTGTACCACTTACATCCTTATGGCTCCTGAAGGGCTGTCTCTGTCCGCCGCTATCTCCTACCCAATCGGTGTTACGGCTGCCGTTGTAGCCATGATCGCCTTCCTGGCGAAAAATAAAACAACGGCTGTTGCAGATTCTGCGGCCTGACTTTCAGTCATCCTGGAAACAAAGGTTTTAGCGAATCTCACAGAATTTTCCATCCATAACGACGCTGCGAATGCTTTGCCGTTATGGATGGAAATCAATGGCAAAAGAAGGTTCTTTTGAGAAATGAGTGGGTAGTCATGTATTCGCGTAATGCGACACCGCCGTAGTTGTCGTTAGTCGCATGAGACAGGGCAAGAGCAGTGCCGAATACGTTGGGGCGATAACTCATGGTGTACAGACTCATGTAGCCACCCATGGAAGAACCCATGATGGTACGTTTTTCGGCACTGCTACCAATATTATATTCACTCTCAAACTTGGGAATCAGCGTATCAACCACAAAATCAACCGTCTCATCACCACGCGTGACAATAGAACCTTCTTCTGGATGCTTCCAGTCAAACGCACTGTATTCGATATAGCGACGTTTACGGCCTGACTGACCATTTTTGTCACCAGTCGGGCTGTCAAAACCAATGACGACATGATCAGCTGCCAGCTCGGTGAGGGTTTCGTCAATTTTCCACTCCATGCCATAGCCTGCAGTCCGCTCGTCAAAGAGGTTCTGACCATCCCAGGCGTAGATGACCGGAAAAGATTCAGCACGTTTCGCATCATAGCTCTCAGGAAGCCAGACCCGAACCGTTCTTTCTCCGTCGTTTATAGGGAAAGCGTCAATGGTATGTAGCTTCAGGTTTCCTACCACCGTGTGTCGCCCACCAAAGGAGCCGTCTATATCAGACCATTTGGCAATTTGCATGTCTTCCACACGATATTGTCCGCTGTACTCTACACTGCGATTGGGTATGTCGTAGTTGTCAGCATCAATCTCAACTGATTTCCAACTGCCACGAGTGAACTTGAACTGGTGGATATTGGTATCTTCAGCAAAGTGCAGGTGATAGCTGTAACTGCCGTTGCCGTGATCTTCCAGAATGATTTCCCGATCAGCCTCACCACCTGCATGCCAGCCATTCATGGTGCCTGCCAGATAAATCTGGTCACCGTTGGGATGGCTCTTGGGCAGAGCCGTTACACACAGGGTTATCGTTCGATCAGCAGGCTTTGACGGGCAGCCCACTACTTTGTCGGTATCGTCATCAGAGTCTGAGTTACAGCCGGTCAGCGCCAATGTGGCTGCCAGCATGACGCAGGTCATAATGTTTTTTTTCATATCCATTACCCTTGGTTCTCATTTTTAAATCTCTTTATTATCTGGGTTTGAATGATCGATTTCGTTTGAGAAAAACCCATAAACCTTTAAAAACCGCCCATGGATGAAATAATTGAAGTTGGGCCAGAATGTCGGGAACGTTTTTTATGTCAGCGAGACTATCCGGAGTTCCAGTCCATCGGAGTCTTTGTGGCAGGCTTGTCCGATTTGCATGAAATTCATCACATTAAGCGTGAATTTACGCAACGGGCTATGTTCTCGGCCACGCTGGATGGTCATGGTTTGCTACAAGTGGCCGGTAAGGAATATGCGCTTCAGGCGCAGAGTCTGTGTTATATCCCCCCGCATACAGCGTTCGAGATTTCACTGGAACCAAAAGGGTTTCGACAATCAGCCTGGATCATGGTTGACACTCATACAACAGGGGTTCCCGGTATGCAGCCATGGCACCGACGGTGCGATTTGGGTTCGCAGCTCTATCATTGTCTGGAGAGTCTGGATTATGAACGAAATACCCATCAATCGGACCTCATACGTGGAGGCTTAATACAACAGCTGTCACTGAATATTAACCGCTTGTTCAGAAATAATACGACAATGGTTGATTCACGTTTAGAGGGACTAATGGCTGCAGTTCGAAAGGATCCCGGGCGAGCATGGAATGTGCATGACATGTGCCAGCATATCAGCTTATCTTCCTCACATCTTCATCGCCTGTGCCAAAAGGGATTAGGCTTGTCGCCCAAACAGCTACTACTTTCTCTGCGCATGAACTATGCACAGTTTTTATTACAGCAGAGTCAGCGTAGTGTCACCGACATTGCCTTCAGTGCGGGCTTTTCCAGCCCCGACTACTTTTCTACCGTGTTTCGCCAGCAGTTTGGGCAATCGCCACGAGCGTACCGCAGTCAGTTTCAGGTAAGAGCGGAGGCCTGAAGATCAGGCACTACGCAGCATTTATCTGTAAATCACAAGTGCGAATCAAGGAACTGCGACATTTTCCTGCGAGCCAGATGCGCTTCCGGGATATCAAAGGAAAAAGCCTGAAATACGTGCCACATACCTTCATAAATATCCAGCTTTGCTTCACCGCCATGACTGTCAATCGCCTGATAAAGACGAACAGCGTTGCTAAGAAAAATCTCTTTAGTGCCTGCCTGAATCAGGGTTGGAGGGAACGGCTTGCTATAGTCGCCATAAACGGGGGAAACATAGGGGTGTTTCTGGTCTTCTGTATTCGCATAGGCGTCTGCCGATGGCTTGAGCAGCAGGTCGTAACGATACAGTGGCTCAGCGTCTTTCAGGGTGTAGTAGGTATCACCGGACTCGGTAATATCGGCCCAAGGTGACCAGAGTACCACAGCCGCTGGCAAAGGCTTATTCTGGTCACGCATTTTCAGAACACTACCCGCCACCAGACCGCCACCGGCAGAATCACCGTAAATGGCAATGTCATTCATGTTATAACCCTGCTGGCGCAGGGCATCAATCACAGCAATTACGTCATCAGTAGCCTGTTTATAGTTACCCATTGGTGCCAGAGTATAATCGATAGAAACTACCCGAAGGCCAGTGTCATGAGCAACGGGTACACTGCTAGCCAGCGTGGCACGGCTGTTATAAGAGATGTAGGCACCGCCATGAACATAGACCAGCAACTTGCCATTGTCTTTCCAGCCATAGGGCTTGATTTCCAATGTACCTACACCACCGAGTGTCATTTGGGTGCGGTTCATTTGCTACGACGCTCTACCCCAGCAAAACCAACCACTTTGACGACTGAGAGCAAAGAAAAAAGGGCTGTTTCGTGGTGATATAACGTCGCCAAACAAATAACACCGGAAAAGCAGCCCTTTGTGAACGCATCTTACGCCAATACTCTCGACTTTCAATTTTTTTCTCCTGCACAGGATCACTTTAATAGCATGATCCGCCACCTCGAATCTGCCTGCCTGCAGGAACATGGCACAACTGAAGAGTACATTCGAACCAATGGGGACGAGCTGCTTCGGCTAATGTTTCAGGGCTATCTCGATAAACAGGCTGAAGATGAAGAAAGAGCAGTGTCTGTCACTCCCGCTGACGGCATACCTCGTAACCATATTCGTCAAAATACCAGCCGGGTTCTCACCACGGTGTTTGGCAAGGTAACGGTCAAACGGTTTGCTTATAGCCAGCGCAATGTCTCCAACGAATTCCCACTGGATGCCGGGCTCAACCTTAATAACGACCAATATTCTGATGGTGTACGCAAGCGTGTGATCACGGATGCTATTGATCGTTCTTATGACAATGTCGTCAAACGGCATCGTGAAAATTGCCCCGGCATAGTTGGCAAGTACCAGACAATAAAGCTGGTTGAAGGCACAGCTCAGGATTTTGTCGAATTCTATGAACAACGAACCATAGAAGATGAGCAAACAGATGACCTATTGGTTCTGAGCTTTGACGGGAAAGGTCTGGTCATGTTGCCAGATGGGTTAAGGGAAGCGACCCGCAAGAATGCAGAGAAAAGCAAGAAAAAATGTCAGACACGTTTAAGTCCGGGAGAAAAGAAAGACCGGAAGCGTATGGCTATGGTGGCGACTGTTTACACTGTGCGGGCAAACCCACGCTCACCAGAGTCCATCATGAACTCTGAAAAGAAAGCGGACAATGTCGTCAAATTTCGACCTCCAATACGCAACAAGAGGGTTTGGGCCAGTGTTGAGAGGGACGGAGAAACAGTCATCGAAGAAGCCTTTGATGAGGCTCTCAAGCGTGACCCGGAACGAAAACGACAATGGGTTGTCGTGGTCGATGGGCATCCGCATCAACTGAAAATGATTGAAAGAGTTGCCCGCAGAAAACAGGTCAAAACCAGCATCATAATGGACTTCATTCATGTGCTGGAATATCTGTGGAAAGCCGCTCATTGTCTGCATGATAAAGGTGATAAATCTATTGAGAAATGGGTTGAGCAGCAAGCACTGAAAATTCTTCATGGGCAGTCGGGTCGGGTAGCCAGGGGCATAAAGCAAAGTGCCACGAAACGAAAATTGAAGAATCGGGAAGCTATTGATAAATGTGCTAGCTATCTGCAAAAAAACAGAGACCGGCTTTGCTACGATAAGGCGCTACGCTCAGGCTTTCCTATTGCCAGCGGAGTGATTGAAGGCGCTTGCCGACATTTGATAAATGACCGTCTTGATATAACAGGCGCACGATGGAGCCTGCAAGGCGCGGAAGCCATTCTGAAGCTTCGCTCAATAAACTCCAGTGGAGACTGGGATGAATACTGGTCATATCACCATTCGTGCTCTAAGAAACGAAATTACGGTGAGTTGATGGTGAATAGGGAGGCTTCGTCGTAGCAAATGAACCGCACCCGTGTCATTTCCTTTAACGTTGGCTTATATTTTTCTACCACGGCAGTATTCAAAGGAATAATATCTTCATTAGCCTTAGCCTGCATGGCCAGCCAGTCTTCTTTCGTCATGGCATCAGGTATGGCAGACTCCTGACGAAGCTGGGCAGTAAATTGAGTACTCAAAAAAGCCTGCCCTTCTTTAGAGATCGTATCCGGAACATAAAAATCAGCTGCCGTTGCCATGATAGGTGCCACAAGTGAGAGTCCGAGCAGGGTCTTTTTCATATTTACTCGCCTGTATTAATTGATGAATCAAGCCTGCCATTAATGGCAAAATAATTGCTCAACGACTATTGATCTCCATCAATAAAAGCAGTTTCCTGAAGTACCTGAACATCTGATCAGCCAACCTGTAAAAGAGCCGTTTTTTATTTCTGAAATACGGGGTCATGAATCAGATGCGTTGATCTCGTATATTTTTCGGAAGAGCTTTGCTGATACTCTATCCATTTTTTCCCTATGGCAATCATTAAAGTTGTATGTGTTCACTGTGATACCACAGATGGCGTTGTGAAAAATGGCAAAGCACCCACGAGCGCATAGTGAGCATGACTATGTAACGTCACTCCCTTTCGACAATGAAGAGCTGGTGCTAATCTGCCAGATGGATGAACAATGGTTCTATGTTGGCAATAAGAAAAATCAGCGCTGCCTGTTCTACGCATGGGAGCCTCGCTACCAGAGGGTAATCGCACATATCTTTGGACGCAGAACGAAGAAAACCTTGAAGAAGCTGATAAAGTTGGTCAAACCCTATAAGTTCAGGTTCTATTGCACCAACCCGTAGAACTATCTGCTTTTCTCGCTCAGAGGAACTGCACGATAAGGTGATCGGAGAGTTCATCTCACGGATGTGGTATCAACCTGTTTGAAACGTGACCGTTTTTGTCGGTTTTTCTGCGGCGGTTGATTTCGATGGGTGTCCACCACTGCCTGGTTTTCAAATTCCATAAAAACAATAGTGATATTTACTGATAAGATGCCATAATGCTGATTCACATCAATATCCCTGCATTATCATTACATTACCCTATAAGACAGTTAATATGTGAACTTAATTTAAATTTTTTGTTAATGACTTTCTGTAAATAATCATGAAGATTATAAATGTTGACGCATAACATTCTTCACATTCGTGATATGAATTTCTAAAAAGTTTTTTGTTGATTGTTTAAACAGATTGAATATAAAAACGACTGTCTAATTATATTATTGATTTATGATTTTGCGCCTTTGCGCCTTTGCGCCTTTGCGCCTTTGCGGTGTATTTTATCCAGGCAGTTTTAAAAGAACATTTTTTCCACAACAATTTTTTTAACAATAACTATTTCACAAAAACAAGAGTAGAGCGCATGGATAATCAAGTTGTTAATTCACTCGCCCGAAAAAATCCTACCCTGCCAAAACAACTTCCAGGACTATTGCTTGCCTGTGCTATTGCAGCAGGTGCAACCGTATTGGCAAAAATGCCCTTTAACAGTCACTTGCACATCAGTGGCTTACTTTACGCCATTATTCTTGGAATGGTCGTCACCAACGTTTTCTGGAAGCCGGAAAAACAGGCCGTTGTTGCTCCAGGCATAACCTACGCCAGCAAAGATATACTGCGTCTGGGTGTCATCATGCTTGGCTTTAAGCTCAGTTTAAGCGATATCATGATACTGGGGTGGCAAGGTCTGGTTTTTATAATTCTGCTGGCATGCTGTACTTTTGGTTTCTGTTTATTTATTTGTTCCAAAATGAAGCTGGCCAAAAGTACGACTCTGTGTATCGCTGCCGGAACCACGGTTTGCGGTGCCTCTGCTATTGCTGCTGTTGCTCCGATCATTAAAGCCAGCGGTAAAGACACTGCATTTGGTATTGGTGCCATTACCCTTTTTGGCACGGTGGCCATGTTTATTTTACCGGCAGCATTTCATCACTTTCAGATAGATGAAATGGTTTATGCGGTGTGGACTGGAGCCAGTCTCCCGGAAGTTGCAGAAGTTGTTGCAGCTGGTGCGGCTGTCGGTTCAAGTCAGGTAGAAACCTTTGCCATACTGACTAAGCTTTGCCGTGTCTTATTCCTGATTCCACTCTCCATCGGCTTATGCTGGTACGTGGCCCGCTCCGATGCCCAAACTTCCGGTGAAGCCACAACCGTGAAACTCAAAGACGTTGTGCCTATGTATGTGGTCTTGTTTCTGGCCGTCATCATCGTAAATTCTACCGGTATACTGACGCCTGCCATAACCGCGCAACTCAAAAATGCAGGTGCTGTTATTTTAGCCATAGCATTAGCAGCCCTGGGTTTAAAAACCCGATTCAGCGAAATGATGCAGGTTGGTCTTCGCCCTATTATTGCAGCTTTTATTTGTGCACTGTTTATTCAGGTTTTTGCCATAACCGGTGCGCTGGTTGTATTTGGCTGACATTCGTACTCTTTCGGTTATTGATGTTCAGGTTTCAGTGGTAATTCAGGTTTTCAGGCACTCGCTTTTATTGGTAGTGCCACTACCTGATTTTTGTATAGAATCTCATCCCCGGGTTCAGTGTGAATATCGGCCAATTTAAAGTGCGTGTATATTGGAGAAAGCGAGATTGTGCAAATAACTGTGTTTTTGCCAATGTTGCTGCTCCACTCTTCACTGACCTGAGACAGATAACCTGTACTGGAATCTTAAAAAGGCTGTATTTCAGAATTGTAAAAGCCAGTATGGTTTGAATTCATGATTGCTATTAACGTGATTTTATGAGTAATGTCAAAAATATTGTCTACTTTTTTTGGGGGGATCATTACAAGATCAGTTGTGAAATTGATTATCATTACACGGGAGAGCCACTGTGCAGTTTGACAAACAGGCAAACAAAAAACGCTTTGCTATAACGTGTTCATTAGTACTCAGTCTTTTATCTTTTAACCTTTCTGCTGTTATTTACAAAATTACCGACCTTTCGAACACAGATATATCCTTTTACTTCCAAAGTCAGGTCAAAATTAATAATCAGACAGTCTATCTCAACGAAGAGCTATTACTACGCTTAGGCTTTCAAGTCGAGCATACAACCATTGAACCAGATGGCACAGAAATACCGCTTATATACAGGATTTCAGGCGGACCAAGTTTATCTCAACAAACTGACAGATCAGCAGGCAGTCTGGAGCTAACCCAAAATCTTTTACCCGCCTTCCGGATAATCAGTTCCACTCTTCGACACCCTGAATTTCAGCGGGCCGTGAGCCCCGAACCTGAACAACACAATGAAAAGATGCATCTCTCTTATCATATAAATGAACAAAATTTTAACCCAATGTCTGATATGGATGAGGTCAGCAGAACTGCATATCAACTACAAGCCAGAGGAATGATCAGTGGCTGGCTCCCTCAGCTGCCTTATTTAGACAATAAGGGGAAGACCGTCATTCCAATAATCGTCTATCAGGCTGACTCGTCCCAGGAATGCTCTTCCGAAGCAACGTCCTCAGACTGTTCATCTGGCCAGCCCTTCCTGCACGAGGATAGTATTCTTATTGCATTCGGGAAGCCTGTTGGCAACCAACCAGCCCCTCTGACTCTATCAGAACAAAATGCCTTTATACCCCCCTCCCCCCAGTTTTACAATATTGACCAACAGGTTGAAAGTCAGCTGCACATCACTACAAACGCCAGAGTGTCAAACCGTTATACTCAGGCAATGAATGAGGGGCGTTTATCGTACCATGACCCATCCTTACCAAAGGCTCCCTTCTTAAGGGAGGATGCGGATGATGGCAGCTCAACCTGGCTTCCACCTCAACACTTTATTGTTCAGGTTGAGTTTGACTCGACAGACGGTGAAGCTATAACAGTACCGGATTCAGTAACATATAACGCCTTTAATATTGGGAATACTCTGGACAAGAGTTTTCCAGAGTACATCTGGATTTACAGATTTACGCGAGCGCAGAGAATATCGCCACAAAGGGTAGCAATCAGCTTCATGTTTGACTACTACTCCACCAGTGGCACCACGATTAATTTGGAAGACCTGCAGTTGAGAAGTATCACCAACCCCGATGATCAAATCGCCAGCTATCGTTTTATCCATTGGCAACCAATGCGGATTAACACGGTTACACCCACTCAGCTGGCAGAAGAAGAGCGCGCCCAAGAGCCTATCCAAGAGCCCAGCCGGGACTTATCGGCTAACCTTGACGAATCGCTGTCAGGTTTTCGATTAATGGTACGACGCTTTGGTCGTGCATGGGCCAATTTCAGACATTGAAACCATCATGAACAAGGGGCTCCCATGCTTAATATCGAACCGGGTAACAACGCAGAACGCCATATATTGGGTAGCCTCCCCTCCTTCAAGGGAGGCCACAATTAATCACTTAGTCATTCAGAAAAAATGTACCCGTCCCCAATAAGAAGACAGTGCAGTGTATTATGGAAGACATGGTCACTGCACTGCTTCAGAGCGAACCTGGTAGCTCTGGATTTGCGCTATTAGCTCTCAGAAACAGCATTCAGTGCTTCTTTTACAGTCTTGCTTTCTGGTAAAACCAGATTGGCAATGACGGTTACAATCGCGCCAAGAGCGACACCATTACCACACACCATTCTCACCAGGTCCGGCAGTTCATTAACGATTTCAGGCCGGTAGGTCACTGTCAGACCGGCAGCAATACCCAGGGCAAGTACCATGGTGTTACGGCGGGAGAAGTCAATTTTTTTCAGGATGCCAATGCCTCCGGCGAGAATCATACCGAACATTATCACGCCTGCTCCGCCAATCACCGGCTCAGGCACACTGACAATCAGGGCACCAAACTTTGGCAGGAGTCCGGCAGCAATCAAAATGCCTCCGGAGAACACCACAACATAACGGCTCGCCACACCAGTAATACCCACAACACCAATATTCTGACTGAACGAAGTGGTTGCCATGGAGTTGAACACACCAGCCAGCGCACTGTTTAAACCTTCACAGCGAATGCCGGCACTTAAGCGTTTACTGTCCAGCTCGGTGTCACAATAGTTAGACAGGGCAAGATAGTCACCGACTGACTCCACCATGGATACGGTGTACACAACACATATGGCAATAATGGCACCCGTATGAAACTCAATACCAAAATGAAGTGGGTTGGGAATAGCGACCACAGCGGCCTCGGTCACCGGGCTCAGATCCAGCAGACCGAGGGCAAACCAGAGAAGGTAACCAAAAATCAGGCCAATCAGGATGGAGGCTGAAGAGATAAACCCTTTGAACCACTGGTTAAAAAAGACAACCAGTAAAAACACCACCCCACCAACACCCAGATACATCAGGCTACCATAGTCTTCAGCGCCCTTTCCTCCTGCCAGCCAATCCACCGCTACAGGAAAGATCGTCATACCGATCAGACAGACAACTGTTCCGGTCACCACAGGCGGGAAAAACTTTCGTATACGATGAATATAGAAACTCAGGAAGACCTCAAATAATCCTCCGACAATCGTGGCTCCAACCACCGCCGCGAAACCGTATTGAAACCCGATAGTGATCGACACGCCTACAAAAGCAAAACTGGTACCCTGAATAACAGGAAGCTTTGCCCCCAGCTTAAGCGGAGCAAAACCCAGCCCCTGAATCATACTGCCAATACCGGACATCAGCATCGAAGCATTCACCAGGATCACCGTTTCCTGTATAGAAAACCCCAGAGCCGAGGCAACCACCAGTGGTGCGCCAATGATCCCCGGCAGTGCAGACAGAAGATGCTGAAAACCCAGAATAAAGCTTTTTACAAGAGGAGGGCGATCATCGAGCTTATAGTACAGTTCCATATTACCTCCGTATTACAAAAGCTTATTCATTACGCACTCACCATCATTGAACGCGTAAAAATATGTGCTTATGCAACCGTTTTTATAGTAGCTGCTAATTGATGCAGCACGAGTATTCAACTTATTAGACAGATACTGTTTTTATTAAGGCGATCTCAGTAAACACGATAATCAATGATGGCTTTTTATTATTTGATTCAGGTCATAAATAATCAAGGCTACACCATCAAAGCTTCAGCACGTTATACGTCCATTGTCATTTTTTCATTTTGATTCTGAAAATATTTTTATTATCAAACTGATCGAACAACTTCTTTTAATTAAAATACCATGGGTGATTATTCATCTCAGCAAAAAGCACATCTCAAAAATGAAATATTTAACTTGTTGTTTTATATATCTTTTTTTTAAAAACCAATCATGTAACAACACAACAAGAACACATTGGCACACATCTTGTTATATAGAAAATCAGAGTAACACAGAGTCTATCAGTCTCTCATTACCAGCAAATCAAACTGCAGATGGCTAAATCTCCAGGCTTCAGACTGCTGTTTTTACACCGCAAAAGAACGATTTATTGTTCTACAAACATCAAAGGATCATTCCATGGCAACTTATCAGGATCTTATTGAAGAAATTAAAAATCTTGACTCTGAACTGCACAACAAGGATTTCCTGCTGACGTGGGAACAATCTACCGATGAGCTGAAACAGGTATTAACGGTTGCAGAAGCCCTGCGCGAACTGCGGAATGAGAACATCTCCACCAAAGTATTCGACAGTGGTCTGGGTGTTTCACTGTTCCGTGACAACTCTACCCGTACCCGTTTCTCATTTGCTTCCGCCTGCAACATGCTGGGTCTCGCCGTACAGGACCTGGACGAAGGCAAGTCTCAGATTGCTCACGGCGAAACCGTTCGGGAAACCGCCAACATGATCTCTTTCTGTGCAGACGTCATCGGTATTCGTGACGATATGTACCTGGGCTATGGCAACCAGTATATGCGCGAAGTGGGTGAAGCCCTGGATTTTGGTAAAGAAGAAGATGTACTGGCTCAGCGTCCGGGTGTCGTTAACCTGCAGTGCGACGTTGACCATCCTACCCAGAGCATGTCTGACCTCGCCTGGCTGAAAGAACACTTTGGCTCTCTGGAAAACCTCAAGGGTAAGAAAATCGCCATGACCTGGGCTTATTCCCCAAGCTACGGCAAGCCTCTGTCTGTACCTCAGGGCATTATCGGCCTGATGACCCGTTTCGGCATGGACGTCACACTGGCTCACCCTGAAGGCTATGAACTGATTCCGGAAGTGGTTGAAACCGCCGCCAAACAGGCGGAAGAAAGTGGCGGCAGCTTCAAACAGGTCGCCTCCATGGAAGAAGCCTTTGAAGGCGCTGACATCGTTTATCCAAAATCCTGGGCGCCTTATCACGTAATGGGCAAGCGCACTGAGCTGCTGAAAGCCAATGACCAAGAAGGCCTGAAGGCTCTGGAAAAAGAGTGTCTTGAACAGAATGCCCAGCATAAAGACTGGCACTGCACCGAAGAGATGATGAAGCGCACCAAAGATGGTGAAGCCCTGTACATGCACTGTCTGCCTGCTGACATCACCGGCGTATCCTGCGAAGAAGGAGAAGTGACTGAAGGCGTCTTTAACAAGTACCTGGTTGACACTTACAAGGAAGCTGGCTGGAAGCCATTTATCATTGCTTCCATGATCCTCAACCGTAAATTTGGCAACCCTGACGTGGTGCTGGAAAAACTCATGGAAAAAGGCAAGCGTCGTGTAGATGGCTGATCTTTACATGAACGCCTCCAGACGTTGTTTCCAGTGTCTGGGGGAAACTTAGGAAACACTATCGTCTACCCGTCAGCATTCTTTCAGGAGTACAGAGGTCAGGATTAAAAAGTTCAAGATTAAAAAGTTCAGGATTAAAAAGCTCAGGAGTAAAAAGTGTCAACATTTTCATTGTCACTGCAACAAAAAGACAACCCGTTTTTTACAGGACGATCGTCTTCTTTGTTCAGCACAGAGATCGCCAGAACCGTTCTCGAATTTCATCAACAGATCGATGCTTACAAGCCCACCCCGCTGGTCTCCCTTGACCGTCTGGCAAACGAGCTGGGCATAGGCAAAATTCTCGTCAAGGACGAGTCCTACCGATTTGACCTGAATGCTTTCAAAGTGCTTGGCGGTTCCTATGCCATTGCCCAGTGTGTCTGCCAGAAGCTGGGTATCTCTCTGGACGAATTCAGTTTCGACAGCTTAAAAGACCAGGAACCCATCACCTTTGCAACCGCTACCGATGGCAACCATGGTCGTGGTATTGCCTGGGCTGCGCAGCAGCTGGGACAGAAAGCTGTCGTTTATATGCCAAAGGGCGCAGCAAAGGAGCGTGTCGATAATATCCTCAGGCTGGGAGCCGAATGCATTGTCACCGACCTGAACTATGACGACGCTGTACGTCTGGCCTGCAAAAATGCCGACGAAAATGGCTGGCTGATGGTTCAGGACACAGCCTGGGAAGGCTACACCGAAATCCCGACCTGGATTATGCAGGGTTATATGACCATGGCATCGGAAGCCTGCGACCAGCTGAAAGCTATGGGTATTCCCCAGCCAACTCATACTGTTCTTCAGGCAGGCGTTGGTGCGCTGGCCGGTGGCGCAATGGGCTATCTCGCCAATCGTTACGGTGCCGACACCTTTACCGGCATTGTGGCAGAACCCGATAAAGCTGACTGCATTTACCAGTCTGGCTGCACCCCTGACGGTGCTGCCGTCAATGTGACCGGAGACCTGGCCACGATTATGGCTGGACTTGCCTGTGGTGAACCCAACCCACTGGGCTGGGAAATTCTCAAAAACTGCAGCCGCCATTTCCTGTCCGTAGAAGACAAGGTTGCTGCACTGGGTATGCGTATCCTGGGTAACCCATTGCAGGGAGATGACGTGGTTATATCCGGAGAGTCCGGCGCCATTGGTATCGGCCTGCTTTATGCCATTGCAAAACATCCGGATGCCGGGCGCATCATGGAATCGTTAAAGCTCGATAAAAATTCTGTCGTATTGCTGTTCAACACGGAAGGCGACACCGATCAGGTGAATTACCGGAATGTGGTCTGGGAAGGCAAATACGCTGTTTAAACACCGCTGAATCTATCAATAGAACGATTAAGGAATACAACAATGACAACCGATCTGAAGCTCCCTTTTGCTGACGTTCTGAAAAAGGCTGAAGAGTACAAGCCTGAAATGACCCGCTTCCTGCGGGATATGATTGCCATTCCCAGCGAGTCCTGTGACGAAGAAAAAGTCGTACTGCGCATCAAGGAAGAGATGGAAAAAGTGGGTTTCGACAAAGTTGAAATTGACCCACAGGGCAACGTTCTCGGTACCATTGGCCATGGTAAGCATGTGATTGCCATGGATGCTCACATTGATACCGTTGGTGTGGGCAATATGGACAACTGGACCTTTGACCCTTACAAAGGCTATGAAGACGAAGAGACCATTGGTGGTCGTGGCGCATCCGATCAGGAAGGCGGCATGGCGTCCATGGTGTATGCGGGCAAAATCATAAAGGATCTGGGTCTGGAAGACGATTACACTCTGGTCGTCACCGGTACCGTTCAGGAAGAAGACTGTGACGGTCTGTGCTGGCAGTACATTATCAATGAGTCCGGCCTGAAGCCAGAGTTTGTGGTGAGTACCGAGCCTACCGACTGCAATATCTACCGTGGTCAGCGCGGCCGTATGGAAATCCGTGTGGAAGTCAGCGGCATAAGTTGCCACGGTTCAGCGCCTGAGCGTGGTGATAATGCCATTTTCAAGATGGGCCCAATCCTGAATGAAATCAAGGAGCTTTCAACCCGTCTGGGCGATGATGAGTTCCTGGGCAAAGGTACCCTGACGGTTTCTGAAATCTTCTTCTCCTCCCCAAGCCGTTGTGCAGTAGCTGATGGCTGTGCTATCTCCATTGACCGTCGTCTGACCTGGGGTGAAACCTGGGAAGGCGCGCTGGAAGAAATTCGCGCTCTGCCTGCGGTTAAGGAAGCCAAAGCTGAAGTCAGTATGTACAACTATGACCGTCCAGCCTATACCGGTCTGGTGTATGAAACCGAATGCTATTTCCCTGCCTGGGTGATCGACGAAGATCATCTGGTGACAAAAACGACTGAAGCCTGCTATGAGCTGTTGTTTGATGAGAAGCCACTGGTTGATAAATGGACTTTCTCAACCAACGGCGTGTCCATCATGGGTCGTTACAACATTCCGGTGATTGGTTTTGGTCCGGGTAAAGAGCCTGAAGCTCATGCGCCTAATGAGAAAACCTGGAAAGACCATCTGGTGAAATGTGCGGCGATGTACGCTGTGATTCCGGGCATGTACCTGCATAACCTGAAGAAGTAATCCGTTAAACCCAGAGTTCACCCGCTGCCGGGAGCAGTCGGGTAGAACGAGTTGTCAGGTGGCGTGTTACTTGCTGGCGAGATTGTTAACGATCTGGATCAGGAGTTCTTCGATTGTGTTGAAGCGTTTGTTGTTCTCCCTTTTTTGATCCTGAAGCTCCCTTTTTTGATCTTGAATCTCTTTTTTCAGATCAAATTGCTCCTTCAGAATCAGTGCAACAGTGCCTTCAATTCCAGTGAGAACCTGATCCCAGTGAACACGGTTTTCTTCCAGCGCCAAGACTCTAGCCTCAAGGCTCATAATGCGTACCTTTCTTATTCGTTGTAGGGAGTTTGAGCATAGCAGAGAATAAAGAAAAGACACTTAACAACTCGTAAACCACACAGCAACCGGAACTCCTCAGGAGTTCTGGTTGCCTTACCCGTAACCATCACTCACCAGTGGTTACCGGTAAGGTAACCAGACAGGGTAGAGATCATGTCCGTTCTTATAAAAAATGCCACACTGGTTAACGCCGATGCCAGTGAACAGGCCGATATCTTCATTCAAAACGGCATTATTGAACGGATTGCACCCGTTATCTCTCGTGCGGAAGCTGAACAGTCCGCTACCACGCCTCTGGAAGTCATCGATGCCAGTGGCAAATACCTCATTCCCGGTGGCGTTGATGTCCACACGCATTTCAATATTGATGTAGGCATTGCCCAAAGCTGTGACGATTTTTACAGCGGCACCGTATCCGCAGCCTGCGGAGGAACAACCACCATCATTGACCATATGGGCTTTGGCCCGAAAGGCTGTTCTCTGCATCATCAGCTTGCACGCTACCATGAGTTCGCCCGCGACAGTGCGGTGATTGATTACAGTTTTCACGGCACAATCCAGCACATTGACGACAGCATTCTGGATGAAATGGAATCCATGGTGCTGGATGAAGGCATCTCCAGCTTTAAACTTTACCTGACATACGGCTTTAAGTTAGACGACACAGAAGTACTGGCAGCCCTGTCCCGGTTAAACCAGTTAAACGCCCTCACCTGTGTGCATCCTGAAAACGACGGAGCCATTCGCTTCCTGAAAAACAGAATGCTCGAAAGCGGTTTAAAAGATCCTATCTATCATGCGCTCAGCCGGCCTCCGGAGTGCGAGGCAGAAGCCGTTGGTCGTATGATTAATCTGGCGGTTCTGGCTGGCGATGCCCCTGTCTATATCGTGCACCTGTCCAATGGTATTGGCCTGGAATATATCCGTCAGGCACACCAGCGCGGGCAGCCAGTCTTTGCAGAAACCTGCCCGCAATACCTGCAACTGGATATCAACCGTTACAATGAAACCTGCTCCGGCGACTTCCCTGTCGACCAGGGCTTAAAGTACATCATTAGCCCTCCTCTGCGCGACAGCGACCATCTTGAACAGTTATGGAATGGTTTACAGGACGGCACCATCAGCACCATTGCCACCGACCACTGCGCTTTTACCATGGATCAGAAACGGGCTGGCCGTGACGGTTTTCAATATTGCCCCAATGGTATGCCCGGTGTTGAAAACCGGATACCACTGATGTTCTCTGAAGGGGTAATGAAAGGCCGGCTGTCCATTAACCATTTCGTCGATCTGGTCAGTACCAGACCAGCTCAACTGTTTGGCCTTTATCCGCGCAAAGGGGTGATTGCCGAAGGTTCTGACGCTGATCTGGTCATTATTGACCCTGACTGTGAGGTCACCCTGAGCCAGAGCCGGATGCACAGCCGCTCCGACTATTGCCCCTACGAAGGTATGATCCTGCAGGGTTACCCGGTGATGACCCTGTCCAGGGGAAAAGTCATTGTACGCAATGGCGTGTTCAAAGGGCTGGCAGGCGACGGTGAATTTATTCCGAGAGAAACCCTGAATCGTTGTTTTCGCTACTGGAACAGGAACTGATTATGAGCATTGGGTACTCTGAACAGCGGCTGGATGCTACCGCCAAGGTAACAGGCAGAAGCCGTTTTACCAGCGACCTTATTATGCCCGGAACCCGGGTTGCCAGATATCTGCGCAGTAAAATTGCCCACGGCAGGATCACAAATATTGACACCTCTGGCGCTAAAGCGCTGCCGGGCGTTGAGGCAGTGTTTACGTTTGAGGATATTCCTAAAACACCGTTTGCAACGGCAGGTCATGCTTACTCCCTTGACCCAAAAGGCAGGGATGTCGAAGACCGGTTACTGCTGACCGATTATGTCCGCTATCACGGAGATGAAATCGCCATTGTGGTGGCGACAGACCATCTGATTGCCGAGCAGGCGCTGGGGCTGATTAAGGTAAAATACGACGAGTACCCACCTTTGCTGAATCATCAACAGGCCATGGCTGAACAGGCACCGATTCTTCATCAGCAAACATCCAATAAGGTCGCTGAGCATCAATATCAGTTCGGCAATCCTGATGAAGCCATGCATCACGCAGACACAACCGTGAGCGGGTGCTTTCAAACCCAGATGGTGCAGCACTGTCATCTGGAAAACCAGATTGCCATGGCTTACATGGACGACACTGACCACATTGTCATCACTTCTTCTACCCAGATTCCCCATATATGCCGTCGTATAATCGCTCAGGCACTGTCTTGGGAAATAAGCCGGATACGGGTCGTAAAACCAACCGTCGGCGGTGGTTTTGGTAACAAGCAGGATGTGGTGCTTGAGCCTATGGTCGCTTTTCTGACCTGGAAACTGGGTGGTATTCCTGTGATGATCGATCTGGACCGGGAAGAGTCGATGCTCAGTACCCGAATCCGCCATCCGTTCAACGTCGATATAAAGTGCGGCGTTAACCGTGATGGAACCTTGAAAGCCCTGACACTGGATGTAGTCTCCAATACCGGTGCTTACGCCTCCCACGGTCATTCCATTGCCAAAGCGGCGGGTTCCAAACTGCCACCCCTTTACCCGAAGGCAGCGGTTCGCTATAAGGCGATGACCCACTACTCAAACCTTCCTGCCGCAGGTGCCATGCGGGGTTATGGCTCGCCGCAGATTGTGTTTGCCGTAGAATCTATTATGGAAGAGGCAGCCCGCAACATCGGTATGGACAGCGTAGAGTTTCGTCTGCGCAATGTCGCCCAACAAGGAGACATGAACCCATTAACCGACAAACACATTACCAGCTGTGGCATCAGGGAGTGCCTGATAAAAGGCAGGGAACGTATTGGTTGGGATAAAAAGAAAGAAGACTACAGGCATTCAAATAATCCTTCTTATAACAAGCGACGCGGGCTTGGTGTCGCCTGTTTCTCTTATGGTAACGGCACTTACCCTGCCGGTGTCGAGATTGCCGGAGCCCGAATGGTGTTAAACCAGGATGGACGCATTACTGTGCAGGTCGGTGCTACAGAGATTGGACAGGGTTCTGATACCGCAATTGCCCAGATGGCTGCGGAACATCTGGGGGTTCCATTTTCTGCTGTCCATGTAGTGTCTGCCCAGGATACCGATGTAACACCTTTTGATCCGGGTTCATTCGCTTCCCGGCAAACCTACGTCATTTCCAAACCCGTTTCAGAAGCAGCCAGAGAGCTGCGTGAGAAAATCCTTGGTTATGCCGCAGAAATGTTAAACTGCCCGGTCTCTGAACTGACGCTCAGAGACGGTATAGTGGTTGCAGAAACCCCCGAAAGCCAGACTCTGACCCTGAAAGAACTGGCAATGGATGCCTATTACCACAAGCAAAGGGGACATCAGTTAACGGCGGATGTTTCATGCAAGACAACCACCAACGCCAGCTCTTTTGGATGCACCTTTGTAGACGTCGAAGTCGATATTGAACTGTGCCAGACCTCAATACTCAACATCATCAATGTACACGACGCAGGCAGAATCATTAACCCAATCCTTGCCGAAGGCCAGGTTCATGGCGGCATAGCCATGGGGCTGTCCGGTGCCATGGGCGAAGAACTGCTGGTCAACCCTGATACCGGAATCATCTATAACAACAACCTGCTGGATTACAAAATAGCCACCATGCCGGACATGCCGGATATTGGCAGTGATTTTGTTGAAACCACTGAGCCGACTTCAGCCTATGGTGCCAAGTCAATAGGGGAACCACCGCTGCTGTCAGTGGCTCCGGCGATTCGCAATGCCATTCTGGACGCAACCGACGTGGCCATCAACCGCTTACCCATGTCGCCTAAAGCGCTGTTTAACGCCTTCAGTGAAGCGCATCTGATTCAGGAGGCAAACTGAATGTTTCCGGTAGAACAGTATTATAAAGCAGACAGCATCCATTCAGCCTGCGCTTATCTCGCCGAACACCCTGATGCCCGGCTGATTGCAGGCGGTACTGATGTATTAATCCGGCTGCGCGAAGGTAAGCCGGAGTTTCGTCACCTGGTGGATATCCAGTCCATTGCAGACCTTCAATTGCTGACCATAGACAACCATGGGCGAATAACCATTGGCGCGGGTGTAACCGTTACCCGACTGATCCGTTTTCTGGAACGTCATAAAGTGTGTAAGTCTTTAGTTGAAGGCGCATCTTCTCTCGGTGGACCACAGGTTCGCAATATGGCAACCGTCGGCGGTAATATCTGCAATGGTGCGCCCAGTGCCGACAGCGCTGCCCCCCTGCTCACCTTCAATGCGACACTGACCGTACAAAGCCAGCAGACAACAAGAGTTGTACCGATAGAATCCTTTTATCAGGGGCCCGGCAGGGTCGACCTTAAACCGGGCGAACTGGTTACCGCCATTACCATTGATGCAGGGCAATACCGGAACACCGGCAGTCATTTCTATAAATACGCCATGCGCAAAGCCATGGACATTGCCACTATCGGTTGTTCGGCTACCTGTGAACTGGAAACGAGCTGTGAACTGGAAACGAGCCAGCGTATAAAAGCGTTAAGAATTGCCTACACCGTAGCAGCACCAGTACCTAAACGGTGTCGCACCGCTGAAAAACTGGCAGAACACCGTATCGCTGACCAGACGCTGGTTGAGGATATTGTCGGTGTTGTACTGGAAGATCTGAGTCCCAGAAATTCCTGGCGTGCCGCCAAAGATTTTCGTGAACATATTATCAGAACTCTGGCTCGCCGGGTTGTCACTGAAGCGATTGTCAGAGCCGGAGGCCAGCTATGAAACAGATTATCCAGTGTCAGCTTAATGGCAAACCTACAGAGCTACTGATTGATACACGACAGTCACTGCTTGAGGCCCTGAGGGAAAACGGACTGACCGGCACAAAAGAAGGTTGCAGTGTCGGTGAGTGTGGAGCCTGTACGGTACTGATCGATGATATCCCGATTAACGCCTGTATCTCACTGGCTGTCAGGGCAGAAGGTACGTCAATCAGGACCATTGAGGGAGAAGCAGTAGCCGGGGAGTTGTCGCCGGTTCAGCAGGCTTATGTGGATGCCGGTGCGGTGCAGTGCGGTTTCTGTACGCCAGGTCTGGTCATGAAAACTACCGCATTGATTGAAGACCTTAAGAATGAGGATTCAACCAGTCCATGCAACCTGAGCCGTGATGATATTCGTCGAGAGCATGCCGGAAATCTTTGCCGCTGTACGGGTTATCAACACATTGTGGATGCTGCGATTAATGCAGTAAACGCTGCTCAGAAGTAGCAACATCAAGTAACCCAACAACCTTGATGTATTTTTGAATCAGCATTCGATTTATTTGAACCTGAATTCGTATCATAAGTGCATAACCTCTGTAACCAGAGGATTGTTTCAGAACCTTTGAAGTGAATCAGAACTCAGGGGTATTCTGTAAAGCAACCAAACCATACAGAGGAAGCCAAGGATGGCCTATACACACCTGAGCTCTGAAGAGAGATATTATATCGAAACTGAACTCAAAAATGGGACTTCACAAAACAAAATTGCTAAAAAGCTTGGCCGTTCACAGCCTACCGTGTCGCGAGAAGTAAACCGCAATAAAGGGCAAAGAGGGTACAGGCACCAACAGGCTAATCGCACAGCTCGGCAGCGGCACAAAGATAAGCCAAAAGCTATTAAGCTGACAGACGACATTAAACAACGTATTTCAAACGATATCCGTTCAGATTGGAGTCCTGAACAAGTGGCTGGAAGGCTTGAAAAGGACGGTGTAATCAAGCTGCATCATGAGACGATTTATCAATTTGTAGCGGATGATAAACGGCGCGGAGGCTCGCTCTATAAGCACTTGAGGCACCAGAAAAAAACTTATCGAAAGCGATACGGTTCAGCTCATAACCGAACCGGTATACCAAATCGGGTTGGCATTGAAGAACGCCCCGAAGTGGTCAACAACAGAGAGCGAGTTGGTGACTGGGAAGCTGATACTGTAATAGGTAAAAATCATAAAGGAGCCATCGCTACATTAGATGAACGAAAAACCAAGCTTCGCCTTGCTGTCCCTCTACCAGGCAAGAAGGCAAAAGCGGTTAAACAGGGAATAATTGACGTACTCAAGCCTCTGAAAAGGTTTGTAAAGACAATAACATACGACAATGGAAAGGAGTTTGTTCAGCATGAATCAATTGCCAAAGCTTTAAAATGTGACAGCTACTTTGCTGCCCCCTACCATTCTTGGGAAAGAGGCCAGAATGAGAATGCTAATGGTTTGCTAAGGCAGTATTTCCCCAAGTCGATGGAGCTTAATGGCGTGACAGAAAAAGATGTCATCATTGCAGTGGATAAGCTGAACAACAGGCCAAGAAAGTGCCTGGGCTACAAGACTCCTTATGAGGCATTTAAAGAGTCAACTGGAATAGATGCAAGAAAAGTCATGGGTTATGCACTTATGACTTGAATTCAGGGAATTACAAATAGATCGAATGCTTTTTTTACAATAAGTCCATCCATTTGTACAAAAAACACTACACGTCACCTATTCAATTGCTCCAGCTCAATACAAAACACCAGCCTGCTATGAGAAAAATAGAAGATAACTATTACTAAAATAGCTGTTGATAAGATGCTTTCCAGATGCACTTTATTAACAGCCTGCTTTGAGGCATTGGAAGGATAATTTGTTGAAAGCAACATCTAAATTAATGTCTATTCAGTCAACAATAGCAAGGTTCGTACAAATTCTGTCACGAATGATAAACCTTGATGTTGAGGTTGTTGATAATGAACTGGTACGTATAGCGGGAACCGGTCTTTATGCCAACAATCTTGGCCGGCCATTAACCACTGGAACCAATGCTTTCAAATGGATCATTGCGAACCGGAAAGAAAAAATTATTAAGAAGTCAGGTAAAGACCCTGAATGTTTATACTGTACCCGTCGGGTAAGTTGTCAGGAAAAAGCGTTTCTGGGCATTCCGGTTCTGTTTAAAAATGAATGCCTGGGAGTTATCAGTCTGGTTTGTTTCAGTGAAGAGCAGCGTCAGCAACTACTGACTAACACTTCGCTTTATATTGGGTATATTGAAGATATATCCAAAGTGTTCATTGCCACTAAACTGGAGGACATGTATTACAACAACCTGAAGAATACTGAAAATGTCATCCGGTCATTATCCAGCAAAATTACCGAAGGCGTTCTGGAATTTGACGACAAAGGCAACTGCATACATATCAATGATGCCGCTAAAAAACAGTTAAAACTGAATAAGAGTGATAAGTTAAGTCTGATCAGTGTCCGTCCATTTGGTAAACGACGAATGGCTAACCGGGAATCTGAAGAATTTATTATCAAGAACGGAACTGAGGAAATCATATCACCGGGAGTCCTTATACAGAATGGTAACGGCAAGCTGCTGATACTGACTCAAAATCACCAGGATTCTCGCCAGCCGTCAGTACCCGGAAAATCTCACAGTCGTATGGTGGGAGACTCCCTGCCCATGCAGAAGCTGCAGGACAAAATTATAAAAATTGCCAGCAGCCCTTCCAGTGTTCTGATCAACGGTGAAAGCGGGTCGGGTAAAGAAGTGGTGGCCCGGTTAATTCATGAAACCGGAGCCCGCCGTAAAAAACCGTTTATTGCTATCAATTGTGCAGCCATTCCCGAACATCTGCTGGAAAGTGAGCTTTTCGGCTATGCAAGGGGCGCATTTACGGGAGCCGCTACCCAGGGTAAGGAAGGTCTGATAAAAAGCGCTGACGGCGGCACCCTGTTTCTGGACGAAATTGGCGATATGCCACTCAACCTTCAGGCAAAATTACTCAGGGTTCTGGATCGCCGGGAAATTTCACCGGTGGGCTCCTCTACAGTCAGTACTGTTAATATCCGAGTTATCTCGGCAACGCATCAGAACCTTTCGACGCTGACCGAAAAAAAACAGTTCAGAGAAGATTTATATTACCGCCTTAACGTTATCCCACTGGTTGCCCCCTCTCTGCGGGAAAGAAAAGACGACATTCCTCTGTTAGCCCGCTTTTTCCTGAAAAAACAGGCAAAAGAGATGGGACTACCTGTACCGGTTATCAGTGAAGACACGATGTCCTGCCTGACTAACTGGGACTGGCCCGGCAATGTCAGGGAACTGGCGAATACCATGGAGTATCTGATCAATATGGTCGAGCATGGAGGCGTTATTCTTCCTGATCTTCTGCCTGACCATCTCTGCCAGCTAAACGACGGCTGTTATTCAAATAAGCCAGACAGTTCAGCCGTTTCGACCTTCTCTGTCGAAAAAAGCTCATCATCAATGAGTCTGGAAGAAATGGAGAAGCAACGTATTCAGGCAGCGCTCAAAAAATATGACCTGAAAAAAGGTAAACAAAAAATTGCGGATGAACTGGGTATTGGCATTGCAACCCTCTACCGGAAAATAAAAAAATATCAGCTGGAGGGTGACGCATCGACAAAATAAGCACCGTCAGGCCGTCAGGAGCAGTTGATGTGTCAACGCTGATCGCCTTATTCAGGCCTGCTCCATACACAGACTCATAGACTCGCCGCAAAAAAAACTATGAGGGAGGTCATTAAGTCAATGACCGTAGGGGGCATTGACCTGCACTTAGAATTTGCACTTTCGCAAACCGTTAGTGCAGGCTCTGAAGGTTACACTTTTACCTATTTTTCATGCACTATTTCGAGAAATGGTTAAAACCGCTTCCAGAACACCACCGGCAATAGTCCTCGCCTTATCCGTGGTAGTGGAGTGGTCGACCGATGTCCCCCTTGGATCAACATCACCAATCTTGAAGTGTTCACTCACTTTCAGTCCCGGATTTATCATTCCACGCACTTTGCCGCTGATTGGGGTAATCACGGGTTCTGCGTATTCTCCCACCGTGGCAACGGTCTGACCTTCACAAACCAGATCACCAATTTTCACCAGTGGTGTTACAACACCTGCACAGGGCGAACGTAATACACGTTCAGCACCATAGCCACCAATTACGCCAGGCGTTCCTGTATTGGCCTTTGCCTCACCGGAATAAATAATACGCCCCAGATCATGACCGCGACAGGTTTCAATGACGGCATCCACATCCTTACCGGCTGTAAAACCGGGCCCCAGTGCTAATGTCACCGGAGCCATCTTCTGGTGTGTGCCAAGGTTTCGCTTTGCCAGAATGGCATCAACGACGATGGCAGGCTTAAGTTGTCGTAACGATGCCGCATCAGGATCAGCCATGACCGCAATGTTCCGCTGTTCGATAATCTTCAATGCATCGGCAACTGAACGGGCTTTGCACCCGGTCACACCTTCAACGGTTATCAGTCTGTCGTCGTTTACCAGAGCCTGTGCAAAGGCAATATTCGTGCGGATAACGGTTGGTTCTGGCAAGTCCAGCATAATCACGTCATAACCACTGTTGTGCAGTTTAAGTGCAACTCCACTCGCCAGGTCTCCAGCTCCACGAATCACTACACGCCTTTTCAGACCTTCCTCCACCATGTCACCCATTGGAGCAGGCTTTTTATGGCGACTGATTGCCAGTATTTCAGACATAATGCTGACCGCTATTTCCTCAGGCGTTTCTGCACCAAGATCCAGACCCACCGGCGTACGAACCTCGTTAAAACGTTCAGGAGAAATTCCGGTTTCCAATGCTTTAGCTTTCAACGTCGTTACTTTTTTGCGGCTTGCCAGCTGTCCGATATGTCTGGCCTCTGTCTTCAACACGGTCATCAACGCCTCAATATCTTCATGATTGGTCGCTATAACGACTTGTGTGTCAGGAGTGATGGTGGTTTTTGCAATCGCTTCAGAAATCGTGTCGCCGTCAACCAGCCGGGTAAATTCGGGAAAACGTTCAGCCGTTAAATTAGGTTTCCAGGAATCAGCGACGGTAATGGCAAACCCCAGTCTGCCAGCGAGATGAGCCACTTCCTGGTTAACATGACCTGCACCAATCAGTAACAACTGCGGCTTAACATTGTGAACATCAATAAAAACCTTCATTGCTCCACCACAGTCCATGCCCATGGCATTTTTACCGCTGCGGGACATGCTGGCATCCACCATTCGTGACTGTCCGGTTTTGATGGCAGCAATGGCTTCTTCAATCACATGGCGTTCCACCATGCCGCCACCCACTGTACCAAAGGTTTGACCACTGTCTTCTACAAGAAGTTGTGCTTTATGCCGTGGAGCCGATCCACTGGTTTCAATGATGGATGCTATAGCAAAAGGTGTATGGCTGTCTGATAATTCTGCTGCTCGTGAAAAAACATTATTGGTCATAATCTGATCCGTAAAGAGAGGGATTTTTAATTCGTTCCAGCCATGGATAGAGCTGAGAGAAACTACTCAAAAGCGTCGTATGAATGGAAGGTGAGTGAGCAAGAACTTCTAATGCAAAAGCTCGGCCTGATTGCCGCTGTTTCTGAGAATCCAGCTGATTCAACAACCAGATTTTTTTACAGGGCTTTTTTTCAGAACATTTTTTTTCAGAAAAATTATTTCCAGACGGTTCCTTTTCATAAATACAGTGAGAATCTGGTTGTAAATGAGGCTGTTTAAATAAACCGGCTGATGAGTTAATAAGTACTGACATCGCTTCGGGCGTAATGCTGTCGCCGGTTTTCAGGCCGGTAACGGCTGAAAACCACTCCCTTCGATGCACCGTATCAGCTGTTATCGGTGACTCAATGCCTTTCCAGCCCGTCACTCCAACCAACACCTGATAGCCGTCGGGTAACACAGGTTCTTTTTCGGAAGGCGCTTTCAGGGGAAGCCGGTGGGAGCCGTCAGCCTCAATAAGAATATTGTCGTATAGATTGCGCTTAATCAGCTCTGCCGGAAGATTTGCCGGAATACCAGACAGTTTCTGAGGATTTTTACACATCATTCCGGCAACAGTAATCGACGCAGGCTCAGGCTGGCTGTTATAAAGCTCTTCAGCATCTGTGCAGCAGATCACCCGGTCAATACTGTTTGCAAAACCATCAACATCCGGATGATAAATATGCGTGGTGGTTGATAGCAGAACAGTCCGGCCTGACTGTTGCAGTAATCTGGCAAGATGTTGTAAAAAACAGGTTTTCCCGCCAGCACCGGTTGCGGCAATTATTCGGTCTTTGTCTGGATCTATGCCTGGGATCATTACACGCCCTTACTACACCAAAAAACTGAGCCAGGAAGGTATAAAAAATTAATGAATACAAAACTGCACCAATGTCAATGCCTTATAGCGGCTGCAGGCTTGTCATCCCGTATGGGGCAATGGAAAGCCATGCTTCCTTTTGGAGAATCGGATCAAACCATTCTGGATTGCAGTATTGCCAATGCGCTAAATTGTGTCTCCCGGGTTATTCTTGTTACAGGCTACCGGGGCGATGAACTGTTTGAACGGTATAAAAGTAATAAGCGGATTCAAATTGTTCATAACCCAGACTATAAAAAGGGTTTATTCAGCTCACTGCAGTCAGGTATACAGCAGGCGGCCTCTGATTATCTATTTATTACACATGGCGATATGCCATTAATTCCAGAGGAGGTTTTTATCAACCTTTTTGCTAACAGGGGTGACGATATTGTTTTTCCGGTTTACCAGGAAAAATCCGGACATCCTGTGCTTTTAAATCGCCGTTATTATCAACACATCCTGAATGCGCCTTCTGAAAGCCGAATGAAATCCTTATTAACAGCACTACCCCATCGTTTTATTTCTGTAAACACTCACAGTATTCATCTTGATATTGATACGCCTCAGCAGTATCAATATCTTTGCAATAAACCTCTTTAATTTTAGTGACATACATCAATAGTTAAGTATCGTTATCAGTTTTTGTCACCGGCTGATTATCAGATTGATAGCGATCATTTAATGGTTATCAGACAGTTATCATAATGGTGAACATTCTCGATTAACAGCGTTTAAATGAAAACTATTACCATTTGCCAACAATAAACCATTAAATCAGACTCAAACAATCACGCGTATTTCCGAATCCAACTAAATTAATTAAGCGTTCTTTTTTTGCCTCAGATCAATAACTTTCTTATAACGCCACCCTGTTGATTTTTTTCGTTTCTCTCTGTGAATAATTGGTCTGATTCATGCATAACTGAGATCAGTGACTCCGTTTGCACCGGTAAAGTGTTATGAAAAAAACAGACCGGCAACCATAAGGTCACCTGAAGAAAACACTAAACGGGCAATATTCAAGCCGTATAAGGAGAAGTCAATGGGCGATATTATGCGTCCCGTTCCGTTTCAGGAAATGCTGAATCGAATTCACGGGGAATATCAGAAAAACCAGTCCTTGTTTGGCATTAAAGTCGATCAGCTGTTCAGAAAGAAAAACAACCACAGGGTCAATGTCTGTTCTGAAACCGCCACTACCGCAGTAGGCCCGGCAGCTGGACCTCACACACAGCTTGCCCAGAACATTATTACCTCCTGGGTGGCAGGCGGTCGCTTTATTGAGCTGAAGACCGTTCAGATCATGGACACGCTGGAAATTGAAAAGCCCTGCATTGATCCGGACGACGAGTGCTACAACACGGAATGGTCCACTGAATATACCCTGCCCAAAGCTTACGACGAATATCTTAAATCCTGGATTATCCTGCACGTTCTGGAGTCACTGTTTGACCCGGCCCTGGGCGAGAAACAGGAAAAAAGTTTTATCTTTAACATGAGCGTGGGTTATGACCTGAAGGGCATCAAAACCCCTCGCATGCAGACCTTCATTGACGACATGATGGACTGCAGCAGCCACGAACACTTTGCCGCTTATAAAGAATCCATCAAACAGTGGCTGCGCCAGCCTGAAGTAATGGCAACGTTCCAGCATAAGGGACGCCTTGAGTCTCTGGAACAACAAATTGACCAGATTTCGCCAAAGATCGTCCAGTCCGTCACCCTGTCCACCATGCACGGCTGCCCTCCCCACGAAATTGAAGCAATCTGTCAGTACATGCTGGCAGTGAAGGGTATCGACACCTTTGTAAAACTTAACCCAACCCTGCTTGGTTACGAACGGGTTCGTAACATCCTTGATCAGCGTGGCTTTGATTACATCAGCCTGAGCGAAGAATCTTTCAGTCACGACCTGCAAATGACTGACGCGCTGCCTATGCTGCGCCGCCTGCGCGAGGTAGCCTCTGAAAAAGGTCACCACTTTGGTGTCAAACTCTCCAACACACTGGGCTGCATAAACGACAAAGGGCGTTTGCCTGGTGATGAAATGTATATGTCTGGTCGTGCGCTGTATCCACTGACCATCAACCTTGCTGCCATCATAGCCGACGAGTTTAACGGCCAGCTGCCCATGTCCTACTCCGGCGGTGCCTGGAAAGGTAACATCGCCAATATCTTTAACACCGGCATTCGTCCGATCACCATGGCTACCGAACTGTTGAAGCCCGGTGGTTATATGCGTCTGCGTGACTGTGCCAATGCCCTGGAAGAGTCAGACACCTGGAACAAACAGGAAGTTGATGTACACGCATTGAAGCAGTTAGCTGAGAACGCACTGACAGAGGACGAGTACACAGAAAAAAGCTGGCATGAGTCCCCCAGCAAGCAGGAAGACGTTTCACCACGATTTGACTGCACCATTGCCCCCTGTAAGGAAACCTGCCCTATTGGACAGGATGTTCCAGAGTATATTCAGAATGTCGCCAGAGGCGACTACCAGGGCGCACTCAAACTGATATACGACAAAAACCCACTGCCTGGCATCACCAGCCATATCTGTGACCATCAGTGCATGTCCAGCTGTACCCGTAAGGACTACGAAGGCTCGATAAAGATTCGTGATATGAAGCGAATCGCCGTAGAGCAGGGCTGGAAACAGTATGAATCCGAATGGAAAAAGCCGAAGCAGATATCACAGGCTCGCTGTGCTGTTATTGGTGCCGGCCCGAGTGGACTGTCTGCCGCTTATTTCCTGGCACGGGCAGGGTTCCCGGTGGTCGTATTTGAGAAAGAAAAAGACGCTGGCGGTATTATCCGTAACATTCTGCCAAACTTCCGCATTCCGGCTGAAGTGATTCAGCAGGATATTGATTTTGTCAGGGCTCACGGCGTTCAGTTTGAATTTGGCTGTGACCCGGATATTAACGCGCCCATGCTGAAAAACGTGGGTGGTTTTCACTACGTCTTTATGGGAGTTGGTGCTGAAAAAGGCAATCACATGCCACTGGAAGGTGACCGCTCCCGACTGCTGCCATCTCTGTCTTTCCTGAGAACCTTTAATAGCAAGCCAGAAACGATTTCTCTTGGTAAGAATGTCGCTGTTGTCGGTGGTGGTAATACCGCTATGGACAGTGCCAGAGCTGCCCTGAAGATACCCGGTGTTGAAAAAGTGTTTTCCTTTTATCGCCGGACTGAACAGGAAATGCCCGCAGACCGCGAAGAGTACCACAACGCAGTGGCTGACGGGGCTGAGTTCCACTTCCTCACCAATCCTGAATCCATGACGGATGACGGTAAGCTGACCTGTCGTGTGATGGAGCTGGGTGCTGAAGACGCCAGTGGTCGCCGTCGTCCGGTTGCGACGGATAAGACCATAACAATGCCAGTCGACACCGTGATCACAGCCATTGGCGAATGCGCCGACGTCGAGCTGCTGAACAGCATGGGCTTACCCGTTGGTCGTGATGGCTGGACCATTGTTGATAAAGCCACCTGTGAAACCGCCGTTTCCGGCATTTTCCTGATTGGTGATGCCCATACCGGACCATCGACCGTTGTGCGCTGTATGAACGAAGCCAGAAAAGCAACGGATACGATCATCAAGCGCGAGTCAGCCCGGACTCATACGAATACCAGCGTATTGTCGTCTGACTCCCGGACCATTCTTCAGCGCAGAGGGTTCATCCCCCTGACCAACGTTACACGGGAAGATACAGAAGCCTTTGCTGCCCGGGAAGGGGAGCGTTGCCTGGAGTGCAACCACATCTGTAATAAGTGTGTGAGTGTATGTCCTAACCGTGCCAATGTGGCACTGGACATTCCCGGCTTCCGGGAGCGTTATCAGGTTCTGCACCTCGATGCATACTGCAACGAATGCGGTAACTGCGCCCGGTTCTGTAACTGGGACAGCAAGCCATATAAGGAAAAGCTGACCATCTTCAGCCTGTTGGAGGATTTCGAAAACAGCACTAATACCGGCTTCTTTGTGGATAACGAAGATGTCTGGGTACGCCATGAAGGGGAAGTACGCAAGCTGCATATTAATGTGCTGGGCGAAAACGGTGAGCTTCCGGATGAAATGGTCACCCTTGGCCGTGTTATCCGCCATGTGTACCTCAGGTACCCATACCTCCTGGGTCCCGTAGGCCATTAAGTGAAATTGCATAAGACCGTCTTACAAAGATTGGAAAACAATAATGCTACTGATAAAAAATGCTACCGCTGTACAGTTTCAGCCTGCTTCAGTGACTGAAGGGGTTGATATTCTGATTGATGGCAACAAAATTGCCCGGGTCGGTAAAGGGATTGATCCGAAACAGGCGACAAAGGTGATCGATGCTGCTGGCCGTGTTGTTATGCCGGGCATTGTCTGCAGCCACAACCATTTCTACTCAGGCCTTTCCCGTGGCGTGATGGCAGAGATCAAACCCTGCCCGGATTTCGTCAGCACCCTGAAAAACCTGTGGTGGCGACTGGACCGTGGTATCGACGAAGAAATTCTTTACTACAGCGGTCTGATCTGCTCGCTGGAAGCCATCAAGTCCGGTACCACAGCCGTTATTGATCACCATGCTTCGCCTGCCTTTATCAAAGGTTCACTGAATACTCTGCGCCAGGGTTTCCTGAAAGCTGGCCTGCGGGGTATGACCTGCTTTGAGACCACCGACCGCAATTTCGGCATGAAGGAACTGGAAGACGGTGTTCAGGAAAATATCGACTTTGCCAACCTGATAGACAGCGCAAAAGCCAGAGGCGACGAGCCTTATCTTGTAGAAGCTCATATTGGCGCCCATGCGCCGTTTACCGTACCCAATGACGGGCTGGGACTACTGGCTGACGCCGTTAAAGAAACGGGTCGCGGGCTGCATATTCATGTGGCTGAAGATAAATACGACAGCACATGGAGTCGCCACCACTACAGTCAGGAACTGCTCCAGCGACTGGATGCCTTCGGGTTGCTGAATGAAAAATCCCTGATTGCTCACGGTACCTATCTGACTGATGCAGACATTGAGCTGCTGAACCAGCGCGACGGTTTCCTGGTTCACAATCCACGTTCCAACATGAATAACAACGTGGGCTACAACAGCCAGCTCGAAAAGTTCAAAAACGTTGCGCTGGGTACCGACGGAATTGGCAGCGATATGCTGGAAGAAATGAAGTTTGCTTTCTTCAGGCATCGCGATGCCGGCGGCCCACTATGGCCAGACAGCTTTCTTAACTTCCTGAGTAATGGAAACCGTCTGCTGGAACGTAACTTTGGTGGTCAGTTCGGACGACTCGAACCCGGTTACCAGGCAGACCTGGTCATTCACGATTACATCAGCCCAACGCCGTTTGTTGACGACAACCTGCCGGGGCATCTCGCCTTTGGTATGGGCAGCAATGGTGTTCGCACCGTTGTTGTTGATGGTGCTGTCGTTTATGAAGACCGCGAATTCCCATTTGATGTAGAAGGCATTTATGCCGAAGCACGTACAGCGGCTGCACGCCTCTGGAAAAATATGGACAACCTCGACTAAGCAGACTGCGGCTGGGTGTTAACCCAGCCGGTTCATCTTAAAAACAAGAAAATCCCGAGGAGGGGATGAGTAATGCTAAGTACCGACGCTGACCTTAATACCAACACGAAACCCGACCTTCTTGAACGGCTTTTTAAACTGAAACAACACGGCACCACAGTGAAAATGGAGGCACTGGCGGGCTGTACCACATTTATCACAATGTGTTATGTGGTGTTTGTTGTACCAGAAATGCTCTCGGCAACCGGAATGGACAAGGGGGCACTGTTTGTTGCCACCTGTCTGATAGCCGGACTGAGTTCCATCGTTATGGGCGTTTACGCTAACTGGCCTGTAGGGCTGGCTCCGGGCATGGGTCTGAATGCCTTCTTTGCCTATGCCGTAGTGCTTGGCATGGGGTATTCCTGGGAACAGGCGATGGGCGGCGTGTTCTGGGGTGGTATTGGCTTTATGCTGCTGAGCTTATTCAAGGTTCGGGAATGGATTATCAACAGTATTCCAAAAGGACTTCGTATCGGCATAACTGCCGGTATTGGTCTGTTCCTGGCACTGATTGGCCTCAAAAACTCCGGCATCGTTGTTGCTAATCCGGGCACCATAGTAGGTCTGGGTAATATCACATCCTTTGCACCTGTTATGGCAAGCCTGAGCCTGTTCCTGATTCTTGCCCTGAGCTATCGCAAGATGAAATCAGCGGTTCTGGCCTCTATCGCTGTGGTAACTGTCATTGCCCTGGCCTTTGGTGATGTTCAGTACTCCGGTATTGTCTCCCTGCCACCGAGCATCATGCCGATCTTTGGCAAGCTGGATATTATGGGTTCCCTGACGCCAGACATGGTCGGTGTCATTGTCGCCTTTATGTTCGTGAACCTGTTTGATACCACCGGAACGCTGATTGCTGTGGGTGATAAGGCTGGCCTGGCTGACGAAAACGGCAAGATGGAAAACATGAGCAAGGCGATGATCACTGACGGTACCTCCTCATGGGTCGGTGCCATCATGGGCGCGCCTACTGTTACCACTTATGTTGAAAGTGCTTCTGGTGTGGCTGTTGGCGGACGTACTGGCCTGACCGCTGTTGTCATCGGTTTGCTGTTTTTACTGACCCTGTTCCTGTCACCACTGGCTGGCATGGTACCTGGTTATGCGACAGCAGGTGCGTTGATGTACGTTGCCGTACTCATGACCGCCAGCCTTGGCGATATGGACTGGTCAGACCTGACAGAAGCTGGTCCGGTGGTTATTACCACAGTCATGATGCCTCTGAGTTTCTCCATTGCTAACGGTATTGCCCTTGGTTTTATCGCTTATCCAGTGATCAAGCTGCTGGCAGGCCGCGTGAAAGAAGTCAGTGTGAGTGTATGGGCTCTGGCCATTATGTTCGCGCTTAAGTTTGTGATCTTTGGAATTTAATTCAAAGGCGTTACCCGCCCCTTCTTTCAAGGACACAAACGGGAGAAGGAGCGGCAACGAAAAGGACTAAGAATGATCAAGCAGTATTTACGACCAAAGAGCCTGGATGAAGCCCTGGCATTCAAAGCAAAATATGGTGACGACGCCGTTTATATAGCAGGAGGAGCACGTCTGAATGCAGCGCCAACCCAAAACGAACGGGAAGTCGCTGTCAGCCTGTCAGCTCTGGATCTGAAAGGGTGTGAAAAAACAACAAGGGGCTGGGAAATTGGTGCCCTGACAACGTTGCAGACCCTTGTCGATCATCCGGAACTTCCTGAAGGACTGCGTGAGGCGGCCGCCCTGGTTTACAGCCGTAATGTTCGTAACCAGTGTACCCTTGGTGGTGAAATTGCCGCCGGGCTCCCTCACTGTTTGATCGTTCCTGCACTGTTGGCCATGGATGCCAGAATTGAAATTACAGAAGGGTTTGGCAATGTCAAAGTGCAGTCAGTGGCGGAATATCAAAACGGGCTGATTACCAAAATTATTGTACCTGCTGAAGTGTACGCCTGCTTTAACCAGAAGGTCAGCAAAAGTGCTGCCGACCTGCCCATTGTCAATGCCAGCTTTGTGGTTCATCGCAGTCACGAAGGCGTCGAGTCTTATGCTGTAGCCCTCTCCGGCTCCTCCCTCCCTGTTTCAATGATTCCCGTAGAAACGTCTGTTTCCGCTTTTCTTACCAACGACATCAGTCGTCAGGATCTGGAAAAGGCCGTGTCCAACGCTGTGAGCTGTGATTCTGACTTCAGAGCCAGTGCTGAATACAAGCAGGAAGTCAGTGGTGTATTAGTGGCTTCCATGGTTGAAGCGTACAAGGTGAAAGGACAGTAATCATGGACATGACGTTTACTCTAAATGGCAAAGAATGCACCATCAGGGCTGAAGCCGGTGAGAACGCACAGGCACTGCTGAAGCGTCTTGGAATGCGCTCCGTTCGTAACAGTGATGATGGCTACGGATTTGCCGGTTCTGACACTATTCTGCTCGATGGCTGCACCGTTAATGCCAGCCTGCTGATCGCTGCACAGCTTGAAGGTTGTGAGGTAGTGACCGCCGAGTCACTGAATGAGCATGGCAAGCTGGGTCCGGTTCAGTCTGCACTGATTGATGCCGGTGTCATTCAGTCCGGCTATAACGACCCGGCTCTGGCTCTGCTGATCACCGATCTGCTCAAGCGCAACCCGAATCCTTCCCGCGCAGCCATTAAAGATGTTCTGTCGTCTTTATTCCTCAGGGAAAGTGCTTACCAGCAAGTCTTTGATGCGATTGAAATCGCCAGTAAGCGCATTAAGAACCCTCAGTTTGAAAAAAGCACGGCACCTTCATTTGGTGACAATCTGCGTCACGTCGGTAAGCCCGGCGGTAAGGTCGACGCAGCGGCTGCCATTAAAGCCGAAGCCTGCTTTGTTGAAGATTTTGTGGCGGCCGATGCCTGCGTACTGAAGATGTTACGCAGCCCCCACGCCCATGCCTACATTACCCGCATTGACACCACCGAAGCAGAAAGCATGCCGGGTGTGGTGGCAGTGTTTGATCATCGTAACTGCCCTGACGTTTACTACACACCGGGCGGCCAGACTGCGCCGGAACCTTCACCACTGGATCGTCGTCTGTTTGGTCAGAAGATGCGTCATTACGGTGACCGGGTAGCCGCTGTGGTAGCCGAAACGGAAGAGCAGGCAAAAGCCGCCCTGAAAACCATCAAGGTTGACTACGAAGTTCTCAAACCTGTGCTCTCTATCCGTGAAGCCATGGCAGAGGACGCACCTATTGTCCACAACGGTGTCATCAGCTATAGCGTGGGCGCTCCGGATAATCTGGAAGAACAGAACAAAACCGCCGATCCTCGTGATGGTCGCATTCACTTTAACTTCCCATTTGGTGGCGACCCACGTAAAAATATTGCGGCGACCGGGCATGGTGAAATCGGTGATGTTGACCAGGGCTTTGAAGAAGCCGATCTGGTGATCGAGCGCACCTATCAGTCCCGTCAGGCACAACAGTTACCGCCTGAGCAGCATCTGTGTTACACCTACATGGAAGCCGATCGCGTGGTTGTACGTGCGGCTACTCAGGTGCCCTGGCATGTTCGTCGTAAAATTGCGACGGTTCTGGGTATCAAACAGCACAAAATCCATGTCATTAAAGAACGTCTGGGTGGCGGCTTTGGCTCCAAGCAGGACATCCTCGTGGAAGAAGTCTGTGCGTTTGCCACGCACACTACGGGTCGTCCGGTTCTGTTCCGCCACACCCGTGAAGAAGAGTTTATCGCTTCTTCTACCCGTCACGTTGCTGAAATCACCATCAAAATGGGTGCCAAAAAAGACGGCACCATCACTGCGTTCGATGTTGATTTCCGTTTCAATACCGGCCCATACGGCAACCATGCATTAACCGTTCCCTGCAACGCGCCAGCCATTTCCCTGCCGTTGTACCCTTGTGAAAACGTTAAGTTCCAGGTCACTACTTACTACTCCAACATCGCGCCGACTGGTGCTTATCAAGGCTACGGCGGCCCGAAAGGTAACTTTGCGGTTCAGATGATCGTTGCCGAAATGGCAGACGCCCTGGGCATTGACCAGCTGGAAATGATCGAGAAGAACAGGGTACATGAAGGTCAGTCTCTTGAACTGCTGGGTAAAGTGGGTGAAGGCAAGCTCCCTACTTCCGTACCTGTGGCTCACAGCTGCGCACTGGGCAAAGTACTGGAAACCGGTGCTGAACAGTTTGGCTGGAGCACACCAAAAGAAGAGCCTGCCGAATCTCATATCCGGGTCGGTCGCGGTCTGGCAACCATGCAACAGAAGTCCGGTATTCCAGACATTGATCAGGCCAACGCCTGGATCAAACTGGCATCAGACGGCACGTTGATTGTCCACTCCGGTGGTGCGGACCTGGGTACAGGCCTGGATACCGTGGTGGCGAAATTGTCTGCCGAAGTGCTGTGTACCAGTCTGGACGACATTCACGTAGTCTCCGGTGACACCGACAGCTGTCTGTTTGACAAGGGTGCGTATGCGTCCAGTGGCACCTGCTTCTCTGGTAACGCTGCCAAACTGGCGGCTGAAGACCTGCGGGACAAGATTCTGAAAACAGCCGCTCACCTTCTTGAAGAGCCTGTTGAGTCTCTGGAGGTTGAGTATCCGGCTATCGTTCGCACTAACGTTCGCACTAACGTTCGCACTAAAGAGTATCACGACAAAGACAAGCGCATCAGTTTCTGCGAAGTCGCTGAATACGCTGAAAGCGGTAAAGGTTGTGGACAGCTGATGGGACAGGGCAGCTTTATTACCAGCGAGTTTGCCTTCCCTTACGGAGCCAACTTTGCCGAGGTCGCCGTGGATACCCGCACTGGTAAAGTCTCACTGCGCAAGTTCCACGCTCTGGTGGACTGCGGTACACCGGTGAATCCGGAACTGGCACTGGGGCAGATTTACGGTGCCAGCCTGCGTGCTATCGGCCATACCCTGCAGGAAGCCATTCAGTACGACGACCAGGGTCGTGTAGTGAATGCCAACTTTGCTGACTACGGCGCGCCAATGGTCGGTGATTTGCCCGAAGACTTCCTTGCCACACTGGTACCGAGTGATGACCCCGTTGGCCCGTTTGGTGCCAAGTCTGTCTCTGAAATCAGTGTAAATGCTGCGGCACCTGCCATTGTTTCTGCCATACACGACGCAACAGGTGTATGGGTTCGTGACTGGCACATTACGCCGGAGAAAATGCTGCGGGCGTTGCAGGAAAAACAGTAACCACCATGCCGGGGCAACCACTGAGTGGCTGCCCTGACTTTAAACATAATGGTCAGACAGGATGTCTGGTAATTAATAAAAATACAAAAAGGTGTTGTGATGCAATACCCAAATACAGTCAAAGCTGTCCGGGGAACATTACTGGATATCAGTAAGGTGGGCAGCGACCTGGAATCCATTGAGAGCAATTTACGCTACATAAAAGACGGCCTGCTGATTATTAATCAGGGCAAGATCGCCTATGCCGGTGAGTGGGAGGAAGGAAAACATACGCTGCCTGACTCTCTGCGTATCTGTGATTATCGGGGCAAACTGATAGTACCGGGCTTTATTGATACCCATATCCATTACCCGCAAATGGAAATTGTCGGAGCCTATGGTGAACAGCTGCTTGAGTGGCTGAACACCTATACCTTCCCGACTGAAATGAAGTATGGCGACAAGCGTTATGCCAAAGAGATGGCAGGACTGTTTGTTAAGGAACTGCTGAAGAACGGTACGACCACCGCGATGGTGCTCTGCAGCGTTCATCCGGAATCCGTTGATGCACTGTTTGAAGTGTGCGACCAGCGTAACATGCGCATGATCGCCGGTAAGGTGATGATGGACCGTAACGCACCAGAAGAATTGCTGGATACCCCACAGAGCAGCTACGACGACTCCCGCCGTTTATTGAAGAAGTGGCACAACCGCAATCGTCTGCTGTATGCCATTACCCCAAGATTCGCCCCGACTTCCAGTCCGGAGCAACTGGAAAAAGCCATGGCACTGAGGGAAGAGTTCCCGGATGCCTATGTGCAAACCCATCTGTCTGAAAACACCAGTGAAATTGAGTGGGTGAAATCCCTGTATCCGGAACGCAAAAGCTATCTGGATGTATACGACTACTACCGTCTAACTGGTGAACGCAGCGTGTACGCACACTGCATCCACCTGGAAGAGCAGGAGTGGCAGGTCATGGCAGAAACCGGATCGTCAGCCGCCTTCTGCCCAACGTCCAATATGTATCTGGGCAGCGGTCTGTTCAATTACCCCAAGGCTGTAAAAGGCAATGTGCGGGTAGGCATAGCCACCGATGTCGGTGCGGGTACTTCATTTAATATGTTCCAGACCCTGAACGAAGCCTACAAGGTGGTGCAGCTGCAACAGCAGAAGCTGTCCGCAATGGAAGGCTTTTACCGGGCAACCCTGGGCGGTGCTCACTCACTGTACCTTGATGACAAGATCGGTAACTTTAATGTTGGTAAAGAAGCTGATTTCGTCGTGCTTGACCCAATGGCTACTCAGGTTCAGCAACTGCGCTGGGATAACTCCAAAACCCTGAGCGAAAAGCTGTTTGTACTGATGACGCTGGGTGATGACCGGAACATTTACCGAACCTATGTTGACGGGACAATGGTTTATTCCAGCACCCGCTGATGCTGTTTAGGGGAGTAGCAACGTAGAACATCCCAACGTCATCCCCGCGCAGGCGGGGATCCACTACCGTGGTACTCTCTCCTTTACGAGAGCCGCCTACGCGGGAATGACGGTTGTATGGATATAAACGCTTGTCAGCACTAGGTTAACCACGATTTTCGTTGCAGTCAGGACAGACAGGAATGCCGTCACTTCTGAAAATCACCACAAGAGACTTTTGAATTATTATTTTGATTATTAAATGGAACTGTAATGAGAGTTGTAATAGCTTTGGGAGGCAATGCGATCCTCCAGCGTGGTGAACCCCTCGATTGTGAAACCCAGCGTAAAAACATTCATATAGCCGCCAAATCCATTGCCCGAATTGCCCGGGATCATCAGGTTATCCTGACCCATGGTAACGGTCCGCAGGTTGGGTTGCTGGCATTGATGAATGATCACTATAAAGACGTAGCACCCTACCCTCTCGATTCACTGGGAGCCCAGACCCAGGGCATGATTGGCTACCTGTTTGAGCAGGAACTGCGCAACCAGATGCCGGATCAAAAAGTGTGTGTGATGTCGACTCAGACACTGGTAGACAGCGACGATCCCGCATTCTCTGACCCTGACAAATTCGTTGGTCCCGTTTACACCCGTGAACAGGCTGACAGTCTTCTGAAAGAACATCCCGACTGGATCATCAAAGCCGATGGTAAACATTTCCGTCGCGTTGTTGCCTCTCCAAAACCACAGGCCATCCTTGAGCTGCCATCGTTGCAGCACCTGGTCAGTGCCGAAGATATCACCGTGATCTGTGGCGGCGGTGGCGGTGTTCCGGTCAGACGGGACAGCGACGGACAGTTAAAAGATGTTGAGGCAGTGATTGATAAAGACCGCTCCTCAAGCCTGCTGGCAGAAAAGCTTAACGCTGACGCCTTCCTGATTCTGACTGATGTCCATGCCGTTGCTACGCAGTTCGGGCATCCGGATTCCAGAGATATTCGTATTGCAACCCCTGAAGGGCTCAGCCAGTTTGACTTTGCCTCTGGTTCCATGGGGCCGAAAATTGAGGCAGCTGTCGACTTTGTCAGGAACACAGGAAAAATGGCTGCCATTGGCTCCCTGAGTCGTTGCAGTGAAATTCTCTGTTCGGATTCCGGCACCGTCATCCGTCCTGAAGTTGAAGGACAAGTGGCGTATTACTGAAACATTTGACGAAATTAGAAAACAGGTTCATATCATGCGAATAGGGATTCCCGGAGAAATTCAGCCGAATGAAAACCGGGTGGCTGCCACACCGGACACGGTAAAGAAACTGATCAAGCTGGGCTACAGTGTTGTCGTTGAAAGTGGAGCCGGTTTAAAGGCCAGCTTTGATGACAGTGCCTATACCGATGCCGGTGCAGAGATTGCCCCAGCCAAAGATGTCTGGCAATCAGACATCGTTATGAAGGTCAATGAGCCTTCCGAAAAAGAAATCGCCCTGCTGAAAGACAGTGCGACACTAGCCAGCTTTATCTGGCCCGGACAGAACGAAGCGTTGATGAACCAGTTAAGCCAGCGCAATATTAACGTGCTGGCACTGGACAGTGTGCCTCGCCTGTCCCGCTCCCAGTCCCTGGATGCCCTGAGTTCCATGGCAAACATTGGTGGTTATCGTGCAGTGGTTGAAGCGTCACACCACTTTGGCCGTTTCTTTAACGGTCAGATTACTGCCGCCGGTAAAATTCCTCCCGCTAAAGTTCTGGTGATTGGTGCTGGAGTGGCCGGTCTGGCGGCTCTTGGCGCTGCTGGCAGTATGGGTGCTATTGTTCGTGCCTTTGATACCCGCCCTGAAGTTAAGGAGCAGGTTGAAAGCATGGGAGCCGAGTTCCTTGAGCTTGATTATGAAGAAGAACAGGACTCTTCCGACGGCTACGCCAAAGAGATGAGTCAGGCATTTATTGATGCCGAAATGGCACTGTTCATGGAGCAGGCGAAAGAAGTCGACATCATCATTACCACCGCTCTGATTCCGGGTCGCCCAGCTCCAAGACTGATTACCGAAGACATGGTAAAAGCCATGAAACCCGGTAGCGTTATCGTCGATCTGGCTGCCCTTACCGGTGGTAACTGCGCCTGCACAGAAAAAGACAAAGCCGTCGTAAAACACGGTGTCACCGTGATTGGCTTTACTGACATGCCCAGTCGTCTGCCGACCCAGTCTTCACAGCTGTACGGCACCAATCTGGTGAACATGCTAAAACTGATGACGCCGGAAAAAGACGGCGAGCTGGTCATAGACTTTGACGACGAAGTCGTTCGTGGTCTGACCGTCGTTAAAGAAGGTAACATCACCTGGCCACCACCGCCTGTTAAAGTCAGTGCGGCTCCCACCGAAAAAGCCCAACTCGAAACAGCGGCAGAAGAAGCACCCAAACCATCACGTCCATGGCTTAAGCCTGCCCTGCTGGCAGCCGGTGCCTGCCTGTTTGCATGGGTCGCTAATTCGGCACCTGCCAGCTTCCTTGAACACCTTACTGTCTTTGTATTGTCGTCTATCGTCGGCTACTACGTGATCTGGAACGTAACGTCTGCCCTGCACACACCGCTGATGAGTGTCACCAATGCCATCAGCGGCATTATTGTTGTCGGGGCGCTGATGCAAATGGGCAGTGATAACGGTGCGGTACTGGCTCTCTCGGGAATAGCTCTTGTCGTCGCCATGATCAATATCGTCGGGGGCTTCGCGGTCACCCAACGCATGCTGAAAATGTTTATTAAAGAATAATCAGGATGTTCGTCATGTCTGAAGGATTATTAGTTTCTGCGTACTTACTCGCAGCCATGAAGTTTGTCATGAGCCTTGCCGGGCTCAGTCGTCAGGAAAGTGCCAAAAACGGCAGTTTTTACGGCATGATGGGCATGGTCATTGCCATTGTCGCCACCATCGCCCATGCCAGCATTGCAGGGATGAACTGGGTAACGGTACTGATGATTGTCGGTTCCGGTATCGGGCTTTATCTGGCTAAGAAGGTTGAAATGACCGAGATGCCACAGCTGGTCGCCGTTCTTAACGGTTTTGGTGGTCTGGCAGCCGTTCTGATTGGTTTCTCCAGTGCTATAGAAGCAACAACCGTTGCAAGCATCATGACCGCCACTGAAGTCATGATTCACGATGCCCTGATCGGGTTTGGTGTAATGGTCGGTACAGTGACGTTTAGTGGCTCTGTCATTGCCTGCCTGAAACTCCATGGCCGAATTACCAGCAGCCCTGTCTCCCTGCCCGGAGGGCACTGGACGAATCTGGCGATTATTGGCGCAGCGGTGTTAATGGCGGTCATCTTTGTACAGCAGCAGAACATGCTGGCACTGTTGTTAATGACTGCATTTGCTTTCGCGTTTGGTATTACTCTCGTCATGGGCATCGGCGGTGCAGATATGCCGGTGGTCGTGTCCATGCTGAACGCTTACTCTGGTATTGCTGCCGCAGCCACCGGTTTCATGCTGGGTAACAACCTGCTGATTATTACCGGTGCAATGGTCGGCTCTTCCGGTGCGATTCTGTCTTACCTGATGTGCGCTGCCATGAACCGGTCGTTTGTCTCTGTGATTTTCGGTGGTTTTGGTACAGAAGGCGGCACCATTGTTGCCAGTGAAGATCAGGGTGAACACACAGAGTCCAGCGCGGAAGATGTGGCTGACATGCTGAAAAATGCCTCCCGTGTCATTATCACTCCGGGCTACGGTATGGCGGTTGCGCAGGCTCAGCACCCTCTGCAAGAGCTGGTCACTAAGCTGCGTGAGAAAAATATTAACATTCGTTTTGGTATTCACCCGGTAGCCGGACGTCTGCCCGGACACATGAACGTACTGCTGGCAGAAGCCAGGGTGCCTTACGACATCGTTGAGGAAATGGATGAACTGAATGACGACTTTGTCGATACCGACGTGGTTCTGGTCATTGGCGCAAACGACACCGTCAACCCGGCGGCCATGGATGACCCGAACAGCCCGATTGCAGGCATGCCGGTTCTGAAAGTGTGGGAGTCCGGTCAAGTGGTTATCTTCAAGCGTTCCATGGCGACCGGCTATGCCGGGGTTCAGAACCCACTGTTCTTTAAGGAGAATTCGAGCATGCTGTTTGGTGATGCCAAGAAGTCTGTGCTGGATATACTGAGCTTTTTCTAGTGACCTCAACCCAACAGCCATAGGCAGAAAATGCAGCTCACCCCGAAACATGAGGCTATCTGATTAGCCCGGGAGAGCTGCATTTTTTTATGGGTCAGTCTAATGCGACGGTTTGTTGTTTTTTTGTTCCAGCTTCCCGGCCGTGTCCTCTGCAACGTAATCGAAGAGGTGCGAAAGTGAAGTAAACCAGCGACGATTTTTCTCAGAGGCAAAGTATTCCAGTGACATATGCGGTGTATCCGGGTATTCATTCATTGCGACTTTGACAGGCTTGCCAAGCCCGGGCATGCAGTTAAACACGTTAGCTGTCCTGAATATGAGCCGGACAGGTGTCCCCAGGGCATCCGCCAGAATCGCAAAATCTTCCAGTACGTCTGGCGTCGACAAAAACGTACCCGCCTCAATTCTGGCTTTTACACCTTCCAGATCAAAGCCATCAGGCAGCGGCTTTCCATCCGGACTCTTTCCATGAGTGACTACTGACTTCAGATAATCACGTACGCGAAGCTGCATGAGCGAGCCGGTAGCAGCAGGTAATTCGGCCTTCGGCTCCGTCGGTTTGCTCGCAGCCACTTTCCGCTTTTTACCCTTACCTTTTCTCCTGCCTTTGGCAGGTTGGTCAGGCTCTGGTCTGGCAGTCGCTCCTGATGCTGAATCTGCATTGTCAGAAACAACCAGACCCGATTTACCCATCTGCCAGGAAAGCCCGGTGTCCTCAATCGACTTCTCAAGGGAACTGAAAATATCTTCAGGCATAAACCGCCTGACAGGAAACACAAATGACGGAGCAGGCTGAGATTCAGCACCCCCGGTCTCTACTCCAGTGCTGCCTGATGCCCCCCCAACAGCTTCAACGGGAGAAGCGACCGATGTGGAAGCGACCGATGTGGAAGCGATCGGTTCCGCTGGCTGGTTCTGTTCAAAAGAGGTGGTTTCTGAAGGCGATAAAGGGGTTGCAGATGTTGAAGCTGTCGCAATGGCAGAAGCTGTGGCACTGTCAGCCGTTACCTGCACATTATCACTCTGCTGTTGGTAGTTGGTAACGGCACTTTCTACTTTATTCCGATCCAGTACACTCTTTATAAACCGAATACTGCCATCGAGTTTCGAACTGAAATCCTTTATCTCTCTGATACTGTCTTCAATCAGCTTTTTCTTTTCCCCACGTTTTTTTACTTGCTCAGGATTTGCCTGCCTCTCGGTTCTTGCCTTCAGGTACCGGCTGAGAACCCGTCCCCTTAGTTGGTAGATGTCTGGCAATCGTCTGCAACATTCTGTGACTTTTTCTGTTTTTGCAATCAGATCCTCTGCCTGGTCATGCAGCTCAAGCAGCTGTTCCAGAAACTCTGCCTTTTCATCCCCCAGCTCATAAAATATATCCAGCGCGGACTTGATCGACTGAGCCATCTCCAGTACTGCCCAGTTGATGCCTTCCACCTGACCTTTCAGTTCACTCAGCACCTTGTTAAAACGAAACTCATTATCAGAAGGGGGAAGCCGGTCTGCCAACAGTTCCTGCTCATAGTCATAAGTCGCATCCACAAAGGCATTCAACGTTTCCAGACGCGGGCTCAGCCGGGCGGACAAAACATCCGCATAACCATAATGTGCCTGAGCTTTGTCGAAGGCACTGGCGCTTTTATCCTTCACAACTTCATGAAACGCCGACTTGATGACCCTGTTAGGCTCATTTTGGGAAAATGCATCCAGTGCTTTCTTCAGTGAAGGGTGCAGTTGTACCTCACTGTCATCCGAAGGGCGATCCGGTTCATTAATCGGTTCATCTGAAGGCGTCTCCTTTTTAGTCGCCTGTTGCTCCGCCAGACGTTTTTGCCTTCGCCGTTCACGCCTCTCAAGCTTGGACTGAACTTTTTGTTTTTGGGCGTCTTCTTCACGAACCAGCTCAGCACCCCTGTCAAGGACTCTCTGTTCAAGTGCCTCTAAGTTCCGGACTTCAGAACAGCAGAGATCATCAATAACCGCAAAGAGCTGCAGCAAAGAAGCCCGTTGTTCATCGGAAAGCAACTTGTTTTCATCGACATGTCTGACCAGATTCCCAAATTCCCTGACTATTTTTTCTGCCCCCCTGACACGATTTTTGTGTTCCCCCAGAGGTTCCGGACGATCGTATAACCATGTGGTGGAACTGATCAGCCCCAGGCAGACCCGAAAGCAGTCAGACGCAGGAAAATCGCCGCTGTTTACCCGCTGGCTGAATTTTTCCAGTATGTTCAGGGCCACTTCCGGCTTATCCATAACAATGGCTGCGACAATGGCATTTAAATACTTTGGGCTGTCATGTGGCTTCTGGCTAAAATCACCCAGCGTTTCCAGCCAGTGATCAAGATAATGTCCGTTTTCAGCCAGCAGATGTCGCAGTTGGTCCAGCTTGTCATAGGCCACATAAAACTTTTCACTATCCTGAATCATCGCCGAAATGGCGACAGCCGCATTATCGAATGCCTTAATGTTCTCCTGCAGCTCAACGTTTTTTCCCTCTGCAATATCACACTGCATCACTTCCACCAGTACTTGCATCCACTCCAGCGAATGAGCAATAAACTCTTCGACTCTGGCAATATAGGTTTCAGGGTCTCCCACTCTTTGCAGTGAGGGATAAAGGGTACACACTGCTTGAAAACGCTCCATACAAAACACTGAGTAACTCCGTATGAACCCTCTTTCTTTCCAGTACTTTGCCTTGTTGCCATCAATTCCGGGAATTGAGGTCACGGCTTCCAGTAAAGCCTTGTCTTCAGGGCTTCGTCTTTTTTTACCGACAGCAGACCTGACGGCTTTACCCATCATTTTCAGTTGATGACTGGAAGGCGAAATAACACTATATATCTGATTCAATAACCGGGTGTGCTGATCAATTAAATCTTTCAACTGCGACATCAAAACACTCTTACGCTGGGTTTCTCTGGAAAACCCGGTAACAGGGTCGTATTGAATGTTTGACACTTCAAGCAGTTTATTGGCTTTAATGAAGTCCCTGATAGCCTGATTGGAGGCATCCAGCTCATCGCCAATCTTTTGTATTTCAGCGTGCGTCTTTCTTGATGAGACAACCTGTTGCCTTTTCGCTTTATCAGGCCCGGCCAAAGCTCTCGCCTCATCAACAATCGAGCTGGACGTTGTCTGACCATCATGCTTGCTGATAGTACGCCCGGCATGGCTTGCTTTCTTTGCCTTTTCTGGCTCGTCAGCAGGCTTCTGGTTTTCTGCTGACGGTAAATCTGTCTGGGTTACGGGCTTCGGGTTTCCTGGAGCATCCATAGGGTAAAGGCCTTTGCACACTATTTATTGAATGTTGTTGAAATACTGTATCGGCCAGCCAGTTCAGCCCCTCAGGTACAGAGGCCAATTCTGCTTCAATCTTGTCAGCCATAAGCCAGGCTTCTGGATGACATTTCATGAAGAGTTTGGGGCAAATCCCGTCTAAACTCTATACAGCTGTTTTCCCATTTGAGGCCTCCTGCCTTTGAATTGGAGCCTGCCATGGAAAATTTTTTTTCTGACCTTGATCCCATTGACGTTGTTGATGCGGTGGAAGCTGTTGCTCAGGGTTATACACCATTGCCAGAGATTGACCCGGCTACTAGGGACTTTTACGAGAGACACAGGGTGACACTGCTAAAACAACTGGAACAGGAAATAGTGAAAAGAACAGCAAAGTTCGTAGCTATGCAAGGCTTAAAGATGCTGACCGGCAACCTTGCCGACACAGTGGCGAAAGTGCCTGCCCTCGTGAGTACAACCCGCCATCTCGCCTGCCTCCGATTATTGTTTGAGGAAAATAATTACGAGTGTGTTTGTAATGATGCATCGCAAAACTGCAGAGCAATCATTACTTACATCATAAACCAGAAGTCCAAAAAGCTCGCCAGAACGGGTTTCGATATGGTACCTGCCCTCAGCACGGCACAATCTGTTGGCTTAAAAGCTCGCGCCACTTATAAATTCGTTCGGGGAACGCTTGGTCAGGTCAGAGGGTACATGGCCTACGACCTGCATAAGAAAATGAAAACATGCTCCCTGGCCGAGGCCACTGCGGCTGAATTGCTGGGGAGTATTTATTTGCCAAAATGCTGGATAAAAGCATACGCTGTCAGGGACTGGGATGAAGGCTGGAAAATTCTGGAAGATAAGATGGCGTCAACCTGACCGCAGTTCCCTGGTCTCTCGTCATTAAACCCAGTCGTTCAGCTTCTGCGACAATGGATACAACAGAAGGGTCTTTTGCCATTGCCTTTTCCGCAATATTACAAGCCTGCATGTCCGCAAGACTGCAATCCCCAACAAATCATCTACAATCTTTAACATCATACTACCGTCATTCCCATACAGGAGGCTGTCGCAAGTCGGCTTCCATCTAGACATTTAACCAGACTCCCGATCATTACCATGCAGTTTATGATCATCAGTGTGCCTGAAGGAGAACAGGTTGCCAGCCTGAGCCACTCGCTGAATGCCGAGGAGCTGCTTATCGGTCAGTCAGACTCCTGCCAGATCCGGTTACCCGATCGTCAGAACCGTGTTGCTGATCAACACGCCCGCCTGACTCGTGAAGACTCGCTCTGGTACGTGGAAAACCTGAGTGACCTTCCTTTGCATATTAACCAGGTCGAAGTACCGGTTCAGGCCCGGCAGAGACTCCTATTAAGCGACGGCGACATTCTTTCCTGTGGTGACTATCAACTGGCAGCCAGTGATTTCAGCCCCTGGCTGGGCACCACAGGTCTGCTGGACACGCCTGTGCTGACAGTGACAGAAGATCAGGCACCGGAACAATACGCGCTCACACCCACCAGCTCAGTGGAGGAAGACGAAGAAGCCCTTGATGATCCCTTTGCCAGAAAACCCGCATCAAAGGACAGTCAAACTGAAAACGGGAATGTAGATGTCTCTATGTCCGGAGCCGACAGGCCGCTGACGGATCTCGCTACGGCGACCAGCCTGAACCTTGCCCCTGATCAAAAACCACTGATTGATATACTGACAGAACCAGACGATCTGGATAATGACTGGAGCATACACAGGGGACTCTGGTACGGAAAAATTACCCAGCCTCAGGAGCCAGATGAATCCTGCCTGTATTCACAGGGCAGTCGTCCCGTGCTGACACAGATTCCGCGCATTTACTCCCAACCACCAGGCTCAGGTGACCACGCAACAGCCTCCCCCGATACACCAGCCACACAACAACGATCTATCTGCAAGGCGATGCTGTCAGCGCTTGATCAGGCCATCGAAGATTTTTGCCCGGACCAGCTGGCTGAACAGTTCAGACAATCCGTCACTGCTTCATCGCCGGTCACCGACACCCAGCGAACAAGCCGGATACGACAACACTTTCGCTGGCAGCCTGACGCACCATCAGACGCATCACCAAATGCGGATTTCCTGCCCAACTACCAGTACTACTATCAGGAACTGATGGTCAGCAAACGCTACCGGCTACTGTTTCTGCAACGCTTCCGTCAAGCCTTAAAGGAACAGGAACAGCTATTCAGGAGCAACGATGATGGAACGTAAAAAAACCGCCTTTGTATTGATCATGGTTGTCGTACTTCTGTTTGGCTGCCGCTCGAAACCGTCTCCAACCATCCTGACTCTGGATATCAGCGCAGCCTACGATATCAATCGTATGGGATCGGGACTGCCGACACCGTTACAGACCCGCCTGTATGAACTCAGTAGCAAAACCTTATTTGAACAGGCGGATTTTCTGGATATCTACCTGAAAGACGGCAACACATTGCAGGACAGCCTGATCAAAAAACATCAGCTTCCCGTACTCCATCCCGGCGAACACCGTAAACAGACTTTTCAACTCAACAGTGCCACCCGCTACATTGGGGTTCTTGGCGAATTTGCCAGCTACAACAGTGCCATGGCCTCTGCTGTTGAAGCCATAACAAAAGGCGCAAACAACTCTTTGGCGCTGGTTATCGAGGAAAACCGCTTACGACTGGTGTCCACACCCAGCAAATAACCATACCCAGCAAATAACCATATTCAGCAAATAACAAAGCAGCGAACCCATGAATCACACGTTTGATAAAGTTGTCTGGCAGGAAGGGATGTTTTTAAGCCCCCAGCATTTCCAGCAGCAGGAACGCTACCTTGAACACCACAGCCGCCAGCTGATCAGTCTTAAACATCCGGGGCTGGCTGGCTTCACCAGTCTGCGTATTGATACCGATCAGCTCAAAGCCGGCAAGCTGTTCCTGCGTGAAGCCTGTGGGCTGTTTCCTGACGGGACACCTTTCGAGCTGACTGACAACCTGATCCGGGATATTGAAAGCGCCAATGCCGGAGCTACGGTTTACCTGGTACTGCCACTGTTACGTTCAAACCAGGTTGACACGGCAACAACAGAGCAGCTTTCCAGCGCCATACGAAACAAAAGCTTTGACCACACCGTCCACGACAGCACAAACCACGACAACGATGCCGTTGAACTGGAACTCTGTATTCTGAACCCCAGCCTGATGCTGGACAGTGAACCACTGGACGACTACACGACTCTGGCTGTTGCACGCATACAGGAGTTCAATTCCGATAGCGAGATCCTGCTGGACAGAACCTTTATCCCCCGCTGCATGGACTACCGGGTTTCCCGCTACCTGCTTGAGCAGGTACAGAACATACAGGCCCTGATGCAACAACGTGCAGCCCAGATTGCGGCACAGATCGGGCTTGAGGGTGAGCAGAAAAGTTTTCAGACCATGCAGATTGCCTATATGTGGCTGCAGTCCCTGAATCGTTATGGTGCCTGGCTGAAGCAGATTGAGCATAAGGCCGGCATCAGCGCTGCGCACCTTTACCACTGCCTCGTTTTGATGGCTGCCGATCTGTCCACCTTTACCACCACCCTGTCTCCCGACTTTCCGGTGTTCGATGAACACAACATATACACCTCTTTCGCTCCCGTCATTTCCTGCCTGTTGCTGAACCTGCGTCAGGCCAGCAAGGATAAGGTTGTGACCTTAAGCTGGGATAAAAGCCTGTACAAGCGCCGTCGTTTATTACGTTGCCAGATTGATGACCGCACCCTGTTTAACGACGGACGTTTTATTCTTGCGGTTTCCTCCAGCCTGGGTTCTCAGGTAACACGCACAAACTTTATATCAGCGGCTAAACTCTGTGGTCACAACCGTATTGCAGAGCGGGTACGCAACGCCCTGTCAGCTGTTCCCCTGAATCCACTGCCAGCAGTCCCCCTGGAACTGAGAATTCAGCCAAATACTGTGTATTTTGAAATCGATACAGGAGACGATTTGTGGCAGGAAATGATCCGAACCCGTGACAAGCTGGCACTGCATATCGACGAACAGATGCCAGAAGATACTAACATTGAGTGCTTTGTCATTCGCTAACCGGAGCCTTTATCATGAGTACCGGGGACAAAACGAATACCGGGGGCAGGATTTCTTCTGAACAGAGCCAGTGCGTAGATACGAAAGACCTGCTGACCCATTTTTCTGCAACCAACAACCCGCTGATCAACCTGTCTGCGGAACTGCTGGCTATTCTGACCACCTTGTCGCAACAGAAAAACAGCCACAACCTGCCTGAGTTACACCAGTACCTGTTGAAATGTATGAGCCAGTTACACAACAACGGTCTGCGTTCTGACTACTCACCCCGGTTGATGGAAAAAGCCTGTTATGCCCTGTGTGCTGCCTTTGATGAAGAGATCATGAATACCAGCTGGGGGCAGGCTGCCTACTGGGAAAATCACAGTCTTGTGGCTCAGCTTTTCAAACAACGCAATGCCGGAGAAGTCTTTTTTATCCTGCTGGAACAGGCCCGTCAAAATACCCGTCGTATGATTGACTTCATTGAGCTGCTTTATGTACTCCTTCGTCTTGGGTTTAAAGGCAGGTATATGAAAACCGATGGGCATGCACTGGCGCAATTATGCAGTGACTTGTACGAGGACATCTGCAAATACCGGGGCGAAAACCCTTTACCGTCACTGCCAGTAAAAGCCAGTCCATTTCGCCCTCTTCGTCAGGCATACTCCCTGCGTTTTCTTCCGATCATACTGGCTATTCTGGTGACCTGTGGCGTGTTGACTCATGTCTGGATCAAAAACGCAAACCAGGATTACAGCGACAGTCTGCGTTTACTGACTGTTCCACATTCAGCCCGGTTCGTGCCGGACTCAGCTTACCCCCCTCAACCCGCCAGCTTCACCTGCACAGTCTCAGGGAATAAGCTGACAAGAATATACCATTGTCATCCCCGCGCAGGCGGGGATCCACTGTTCGTGGTGGATTCCCATCTGCATGGGAATGACGTTCTTCCGGTAAGCTCTGTTCTGCCGCTTCCCTTAAGTCCGGCAGGCTTCTGGTTATGAATAAAAACATCCTGATAGTATTCGCTCTCACCGTTGTTCTGCTGCTGGTATGGCTACTGCCCTTATGGGCTGGTGATACCTTTGCCTGGCTGTCACTTTTCTGGCAGATCCTGATCACACTACTGCTGATAGTGCCCTGGTCGCTTTACTGCCTCTGGAAATACCTGCGCCGGCACTATTCAATGTCAGCACAAAAAGAACACGTCATAGAACAGGACGAACAGCAACGTAAACAGAAACTGAACGAAGACTGGAAGCAACTGTGGAAAAAGTTGCATCAGCGCCATGGCAGTAACCCTTATGCCCTGCCCTGGCTGATACTGCTGGGTCCCGATGGGTCGGGCAAATCAGGGTGGCTGATCGACGCAGGTTATGAGCGCATCAGCGGCAAGGCGGTCGATCTGCGTTCCGGTATTGTGTTCTGGCTGGGTGAGTCTGCGGTCATCATCGAACTGACTGGTCACTACTACCTCCTGAACAAAGAGTCACAGGCGGAAGAACTGTGGCATTCCCTGATCAGGCTACTGAAAAGAAAGCGACCCCGGCGTCCCTTAACCTCTGTTATAACGATGCTGTCTTCCGAGCAGCTGGTGGTTCGGCAGCCCTTCGGTTTAATGGAACTGGCAAGGCAGCTGCGCTGGCGACTGATGGAACTAAACCGGCACTTCAGATTACAACTGCCCACATGGTTCCTGTTAACACAGGCTGACAGGCTGAATGGCTTTACTGAATTTTTTCGGAACTGCAGTCAGCAGAAACAGGTGATGCCCTGGGGGTTTTCCCTGCAGGAAGGTTATCGTTCCGACCACTTTTACCAGGCATTCAACCTTTGCCATCAGGAGCTGTGTTCGTTATTGCCCACGATCCTGCAGAACGAAAAAGACGGCAATGCACGCCGGGCAATTATGCGTTACTGCCTGCAGTTTTCACTTCTGGGAGAGCGACTACGTTTTTTCTGTGAAGAACTGTTTCAGCCTCAACCCCATATCCCGACACCCCTGCTGAGAGGCGTCTGGTTCAGTTCCATCGGCAATAAGGGTGTCAGCATCAACCTGCTGGCTTCAGAACTGGCACGTATTCACGGCTTCACCGCATTATCGGAAAGCCCGGAGATACAGAACACCCAAAGTCTGTTCAACCAGCAATTTTTCAACCGGATTATTTTTAATAACATGGGAGACGTGGGTGAAAACCCCATCGCACGCAAAATCTGGCAGTTTAAGACAGCTGCATCCATTGTTGTACTGGTCTTTATGTTGCTCGCAGGTCTGGGATTTTGCTGGCAGCAGATCGGATACAATCAAGGACTACTTCATCAGCAGCAAACAACGATTCGGGATTACCGGTTTGCGATCCGTCAACTGGATAACAACAATAATAACAACCTTGCTGACGCCATCTCCCCCCTCAGTAGACTCAAAGAACTTAACGACAGCTACCAGGAGACAAAAACTGCCTTCTACCATCTTGGACTGATGGACTGGAACCAGACCCGGCAAATCAATGATGCCTACCAGTTCCAGCTGCAACTTCGCCTGCTCAAACCTCTGGCCAGAATGTTGCGCGATCAGCTGGAGTATGCAGAAGAACAAAACAGCAGGACACTGTTTGATTCACTACAACTTTACCTGATGCTGTTCAAACCGGATATTCGGGATACCCAACTGCTCGAAAGCCATATCCTGGGCTTACTGGCAAAGGAGAGGGTACTGGAAACCACCAACCAGAGTCAGCTGTCGCTGTTGTTAAAGGATCTCTGGAAGCTGAAAAATACACATATCAAGCCCGATATCGCTTTAATTGACCGTTCAAGGCAGTCCCTCAGCGGGCAACTGGACGAAAAAGTGATATACGACCATATCATTGCATTGCCACAACACCAGGGAACGATCACAATGAAAGAGTTGTTTGGCGATGACTTTGACCAGTACTTTGTACTTAAAAATGAAAAGAACGAGTCTGGACTTCCCCGGCTTTATACCCGCAGTCAATACAAAACTCTCGATCTGTCACCTCTGTCGTCAATGCTGAAGCAGGAACTGAGTAACCTGAGCCGTATCAGCAGGGGGTTGCCAGCGTTTTCTGCGGTTGAATTAAGCCGTGTCAGCGCCAAAGTGAGAGAGTTATATTTTCAGGATTACATCCGGGCATGGCAAAAACTGCTGGATCGCATCGAGCTTCGTCCGGCCACCACACTGGCACAGCTCTGCAATCAGCTGTCGAACCTTTACTCAGGCGAACGCGCCCCTCTGTTCAGTCTGATGGCAACGGTAGCCAGTGAAACCCAGCTGGCAGACGACTCAATCAATCCGGTTGCAGCCAGTAAAAAACTGGCAACCGCTACCCAGTCTGCAAGAGCAGAAAACCTCAGTATGGCAGCCCAGCGGGCAGAAGCTGTTATTTCCGGAGCAGCCAGGGGCCGGCCCGTACCGCCGGACAACCCCGCCATCGTTAATCAGGCATTCGCTGACTACGTCGGATTTGAAAAACTACAGGCCGATACCCTGGTACCGGTGCTGTCTGCCATCGTCAAAAAGCTACAAAGTATCAGTACACACTACAACCAGAATGTAGCTATGTATGAACAGGCGGTTCAAGTGGTTGAAGACAAAGACGTTGAGCTACCCGCCCTCTGGCAGCTGACAGCAAACAGCAAAACCATTGCCGCAAAATGGTTTGAACAGATTGCCAGACAGTACTGGCAGCAGATTATGGCTGGTGCCTCAAAATATGCACAAGACCAGTGGCAACTTAGCGTCTACAGCTTTTACAGCCAGTACCTTAACCAACGTTTTCCTCTTTCAGCCAGGGCCAGCAGCAACAGCCGGATGATAGACTTTATTGATTTCTTTAAACCAAAAGGACTGCATGACAACTACACGACATCTGTTCTTCAACCTTTTATTCTCAACACCAATACCGGCTGGCAGCTTAAAACGATACGGGGACAGAAACTCGGGTTGGGAAAACAATTCCTTAAGCAGCTGGATAATGTCAGAACTCTGCAACAGAGCCTGTTTAATGCAGATGGTACTTTACAGATTAAATACCGCATGCGCTGTACCGAGCTAACGCCAGAGGCCACGGAGTTTTCCATAAGAGACAACAATGGTCGCTTTGTATACAAGCACGGCCCACAACTCTGGCAACAACGGCTCTGGCCCAGTGATGACACTGAACAGGTGACTGTTTCTATGCTGGACAGTAGCCTGAAACTGTCACAGCAGAGCTATTCCGGTAGTTGGGCATGGTTACGTTTTGTATTCGACTGTCAGCAATGGCAGAACGGTAACCGGACTGAGCTGAGGTATCGCTATAAAGGATATGATGCCAGGCTGGAACTGGATATGGATCGGAGGAGAACACCTTTCATCCAGGAAATTTATATGAAAATCAACTTGCCGCAACAGATCCGCCATTAACGGACTCCCCGGATCGGCCGCGTCTATACCATAACCCAGCTACTTTCCCCATTAAATAAATCTACAATGTCTCTGGTTCCTTCCAGTCCCTCCTTGTACCCCGGGTTAACATGAAGTTTAAGCCGGGATACAGGTGAACGGGTAGTAGAGCATGTCACCATCCCTATCACCGCCTCACCAGGAACAGGCGCCAGGGTTTCCAGTCGATACAACTGCCGGGTAAAGGGAAAATACTCAAATGCCCCGTCCCCCGACCTGTAACCGTCTCTGTCTGCTGGCATGACACTGGGATGTGTTGCAAAACGCGGATTTGACGGCCCCCGGACAATGCCCCCGACCTCCCTGAGGTCTACCAGATAGATATTACAGAATAAATAGGACTGACAGGCAGCGTAATGGCAAATATAAGACTGAATAACCACCTCACCAGAAAGGTTACGGGGTCTGGGAACCATCATATCTCTCATTTCTCTGGAAGGCCCATCGAGATACCTTGGAAAAAAACCTTTGCTAAAGGCATCAGAAATATCGAGATCATCTGGTTTGAAAGCATAACCATAAAATCGATTCTCACCTCGACGGCCCGGTGCCGTCTGACGGGCTCCCGTCAATAAGGTCGTATTCTGAAAGAAGAGGGGCTTGGTCAAAAGCAGTGTATTCGCTTCACTGACCAGGTTTCTTCTTTGACTCCACTTTCTCAACATGACCCGGAACCTCATATAATACCAATCGCAGTTATTAGCTATTCTATTGCGTTGACTGACCAGTTAAACGTCATAAAACAAAGTACCAGGCAAGGCAGGGTTGTACGGATGGAGGCTACCTGTCAACCTCCAACGATTACGGTAGGCCAGCCCGAAACAATAACGCCACCGTGGGCGGTCTCATCGCCTATACGCGCCGCCGGACGACCATTCATGAATACCGTTAAACTGCCCATTACTACAACATCGGGCGGCCCGACACAAACACACGGTTGCCCGACACCTGCTGCCGGCAGGCCGCCTATCAAAACCGTTGACGGCATGGGCAACAGAGGGCCGCCTACATGGGGAATGGGAACAACTGCCGGTGTCTGCATGGGGCAGATGTGCATATCGAGAACTCTGGCAGCAGGCCCCATCTTTACCTCCCGCTGCCACCGGCAGCTATGTTGAGACCCAGCTTAATAAACTGTTTGTACCGTTTTTCTCCCTGTTTGCCATCAGGCAGTAATGCCGCCAGACAGATGGCTCCCGCTACCGCATGACTGTACAGGTAAGCCGGTGCCGGGCTTTCAGGCGCATTCAGCGGGGTAATGCTCCCCCCACTCCAGAACACCGCCTGTGCCAGCCAGCCGCAGGCATTATCCAGACCGATTTTTTTCACTTCTATTTCCGCCAGGCGCCGATGGGGCTCGGTACTGTCCGTTAACCACTGATAAACCACCTGGAGGCTCCGCTGTTGTTCAGCAGACAACGTATCCTGCACGGTTTCAATACAACAATACCCCCACCAGATGACTTCCCGGGCAAACAGGCTGTGGCATAAAAACACGACCACCTCCTGCCACTGCTTTGCGTCGTATAACTGGTTAATCAGCTGGACAGGTGACAGGTCTTTGTTAATGGATTTTTTGAAATCCGGCTCCTGCTGATACCGAACCAGAATATCGGTTGCCTTGAGTTGTGGAATTTTCTTCAACGCTGGTGCAACAATCAGCATAAACGATCTCCAGCATAAATGATTTCCAGCGTGAACCATCTCCAGCATGAGTCATCTCCAGCATGAGTCATCTCAGTTTATTTTGGCGATGGCTCCGGACAATTCCACCAGTGCCCCGGCCTTTACAGTCGTCAGGGCATTGCCATTGATGGTTACCAGGGTGCCTTTCACTTCAGCATTAACCGACCCTTCCAGAGAGGCTGATACGCCCCCTTTAATCTCTGCCATGACCTGAGCATTCGCCTTGACCTCAATACCACTGATCTCAACCCCGGCAGGTGAGACTTTAACAGTGCTGGGACCGCAGCTGATTTCTACAGCACTGGGGGAAAGGCTGACTTTACTGGCACCCACGGTAAGCTCAACATCGGTTTTGCCCTTGCCGGAAATGCTGGCAGCATCCAGAGAAAGGCTCCCGGATGCTGTGCCAGTCATATTACCCTTGGTCTCCAGCTCCAGACTGCCCTGACTGTTAACCGTTGTGGATTCCCCAACCTTTAAATCAAAGCTGCCGTCGGTCTGCTGCTGATACTTCCCTTTTGTCTGCAACTGATAGTCAGCATCGGTTTTGGTGGTCAGGTTTTTAATGACCTCTGTCGACTGCTCCCCCTCGACCTTGTGTGTGTCGTTTTCTTTAACCGTTCGCTCCGAAGCTTTTTCTACCAGTGTTTTATCATTGCCTGTCACCGTTCGCTCAGCATCATTCTTGACCAGAACCTTCATATCTTTCTGGGCTTGCAGGTACACCAGTTCTTCTTCAGATTTGCAATTAAACCTCAGCTCACTGAAATGGTCAGCCCCCGCGCCCGGCAGAGACTTCAACCGCATACCCTGCTCCATTGAGTTACTGTAAGGCTGCTGACGTTTGCCGTTATACACGGTACCCACCACCAGAGGCTGGTCCGGGTCGCTGTCGAGAAAGCCCACCAGCACTTCATCTCCCACTCTGGGAGTAAACTGGCAACCAAAACCATTTCCCGCCAGAGACTGGGCCACCCGAACCCAGCAGGAACTGTTCTGGTCGCTTTTACCTTCCCTGTCCCAGTGAAACTGCAATTTAATACGATGGTACTTGTCCAGATAAATTTCCTCGTTGTCAGGCCCCGTCACACTGGCGCTCTGTAATCCCGCCATCACCGGTTTAGGCAGACGCTGCCTGGCTTTCCAGGGAGTGTCCACAGGCAGGCAGCGAAACCGGTTGGTGTATTCAATGGAATGTCCATCTTCGGCAGTATTAAATGTGTGAACGACCTCGCTGAGTAGCCAGGTCACCTGTTCTTCGCTTTCAGGGTGATGATCCAGATGGAATGTCGTCCCGCTGGCAAAGTGAAACCGACAGCTGGCTCCACTAACCTCGCTGAACCCGGTATCAATGCCCTGCATCTGCTGTGCAGAGATCGTATTGCCCGTATTTTTTTCCTGAAACCCGCCCGGGTAAAAATACTGTTGCAGGTTCTTATGACGAATACTGGTGAAAGTTGTTTTTACTTCGTCAGCCATCACCGGCTCTGCCATCTCAACGTTGTAGTCAGCCGTCACTACCGAGCCGGCGCCTATGCTGTAAACGTGTTGCCATTCAGTGATGGCACGTTTCAGCTTATGGCTGCCTACAAAGTATTCGACACCACTTTCACCGCAGTCTCCAAACAGCCGGTTATTCTCACCAATCACCAGTGTGTGTTTTTCCTCCTGCTGACGGAAAAAATAGTACCAGCCCTGGGCATTGATCAGTCGCTGAATAAAGCCCCAGTCGGTTTCATTAAACTGCACACAGTATTCACGCCGCTGGTCGTTAGAACCATTCAACTCCAGATAACTTTGAAATCCATGTTCACGGGCAATGGCTGCAATGATCTCACTGGTCTTCTGCTGCTGAAATACCCGACAATTGATCCGCTGGGATAAAAACCATGACCAGGGAGCTGCCACCACTTCATATTGCAGATAATCCCGGGAGGACAGCCAGCCAACCTGACGCACCTCTACACAGAAACCGTGAAAGAAACGTTCCCTCCGTCGTTCGGAGCCATGCAAGGGCTGATAACAAAAAGAGATCGTCTGCCCCAGAAGAGTGCGCTCATCCACATCTCGTACCAGCACCAGTGCCCTGTGTTCATACAGGTCATCCAGCCGTTCTGTACTGGTCAACCGGGCAACAATCAGCTTATTGCCATCTTCCGTTGTGGCCACCAGTGGTCGGGATTCAGGATCTATCGTTTGCTCAGCCACTGTTGGCTCCTTATCAGTTTCTTACCTGCATTAAACTCCTGTGCCGGGTGTCGCGTAATGCTCTACCCAACCGATCTGAATTGAAACAATGTACTAGTGCAGCTAAGCGCTAAAAACCATGCATGCAAAACCTTTATCAGCACTAGTACATCAATCACTGGACGTCGAATACCAGCCGATGGTTATCCAGACCAATACAGACCTGTGTAATACTTTCTCCTTTCGCCAGTCGGCTCAGACACTCTTCTGCCAGTACAGGCATCAAACGACGGTTAACCTGTTGTTCTATCGCCCTGGCCCCTGTCTGCGGGCTGTCATTCCATGCGACGAGCTGTTCAACCACGGCGTCGTCAACCACCAGCGAGGCACCATAGCGGGCTGCCAGATTTTTCTCCATACGGCGCAATGTTAAACGACAGATTTTAGCCATATCAGTGTCGTTCAGTGGCAAAAAGGGAATCAGGGTAAGCCGCCCAAGAAAAGCGGGTTTGAAAAAATGCTGCAGTTCATCATTAATGACAGCAATAATGTCCGTTCTGTCCGGTATTCCTTTCCCCTCATGCTCAAACTGGTCAACCAGGTCACAGATAGCCGAATCGGCTGCATTCGACGTCATAATGATAATAGTCTGACGAAAGTCCACTTCACGGCCTTCACTGTCAGCTATACGCCCCTTATCAAATATCTGGTAAAAAATATCGTGTACGCCCGGATGAGCTTTCTCCATTTCATCCAGCAACAAGACCGAGTAAGGACTGCGACGAACCGCTTCTGTCAACACACCACCCTCGCCATACCCCACATAGCCTGCTGGCGCACCGAGCAGCATGGATACTTTATGTTCTTCCTTAAACTCCGTCATATTCAGTACGGTCAGGTTCTGTTCACCACCATACAACTCATCCGCCAGAGCCAGTCCCGTTTCTGTTTTACCCACTCCTGATGGGCCACACATTAAAAAAACACCAATCGGTTTACGTGGGTCAGACAGTCCTGCACGCCCAATGCGTACACTTTTACTGATTTCAGCAATCGCCTGATCCTGCCCGATCACTCTCTGTCGAAGGCTTTCTTCCAGCGTCAACAGTCGCTGGATTTCATCACTGAGCATGTCTCCGACAGGTATTCCCGTCCAGCCTGATACCACCGCTGCCACGCTGTCAGCATCCACCCTGGGATACACCATGGGAACCTGCCCCTGCAGTTTCTGCAACTGTTCCTGCATCGTCTCCTGCTTTTTCTTCAGGGCTTCATTCACTGTTCCAGTCTGTAGATACTGTTCGTCGATTGCCGCTTCCTGCGTCACCAGCTCTTCAACCAGCGCCTGCTCTTCCTGCCACTGTTGTTTTAAGGTTTCGACTTTCTCAGAGACCTGTTCCAGCTGCTCTTTTACGATAGTCACCTGATCCTGCTCCACAAGCCCTGCTGCCTGATCCCGGCTGAGTTCTGCCAATTCTCCCAGCAGGTAGCGTTGCTGTTGCAACACTCCCTGAAGGCGCATGGGGGTCGTATGGCGTGACAGGCTCACCCGTGAGCAGGCCGTATCCAGTAAACTGATGGCTTTATCGGGCAGCTGTCGTTCGGGAAGGTAGCGAATCGAAAGTCTGACGGCGCTGGTCACCGCATCATCGTGAACTCGGGTTCGGTGATGCTGCTCCAGAGTCGCAGCAACGCTACGCACCATATGAATAGCCGTTTCCTCGTCAGGCTCATGGATTTTGACAGGCTGAAAGCGTCGGGTCAGGGCAGCGTCTTTTTCAAAGAACTTTTTGTATTCTGCCCACGTGGTCGCTGCAATGGTTCGAAACTCACCTCGCGCCAGGGCAGGCTTGAGCAGGTTCGCTGCATCATTCTGTCCTGCAGCTCCTCCTGCACCAATCAGTGTGTGCGCCTCATCAATAAACACAATCACCGGCACTTCGGACTGCTTCACTTCATTGATCAGGTCTTTCAGGCGATTCTCAAACTCTCCCTTGATACTGGCTCCCGCCTGTAACAGCCCAAGGTCAAGGTTCAGGATTCGGATGCCTTTCAGATTGTCAGGAACATCTTCATTAATCACTTTTTGCGCCAGCCCTTCAACGACTGCCGTTTTTCCCACACCGGCGTCACCCACCAGAATAGGGCTGTTTTGACGGCGCCTGCACAGAATATCTATGATTTGTCGTATTTCCTGATCCCGACCGACAACTATTCCCCCGGCACCAGAAGCCTCATCACTGGCAGCCAAAGCCGTCATATCGGTGGTGTATTTGCTGAGAGCTGACTCTTTTGGCTCAGCAGCCGTCGTTTCTGACACCTCTGAAGCCTGAGCCTGTAACGCTTCTCTGGAAATCTTATGAAGCTCTTCTGTCAGGGGCGTTTCCACCATGGCGAACGAATCATTATCCAGCAACGCCAGTATCAGGTGGTGAACAGCAATGGTCTGCTGATGAAAGTTAACAGAGGCAATCAGCCAGGCATCCTGAATCAGGATAACCGTGTCATGGGCTAAAGCCGGTGTGCCTTCAAAACCGTCCGGCAGACGACTTAAACGCTGTTCCAGATCGTCAATCATAGTGGTCACTGACAGCTTCTGGCTGATGATGATCTGGTTCATAGCAGCACCGGGTTCACGGCACAGCTGCATCAGCCAATGCTCCACTTCAACCGCTTTGTGTTTACGGTTAACGCACAGTGCTGCTGCAGTTTCCAGTGACCGTCTCAACTCTGTTGAGAGTCGGCCAATAAGGGTTTTCAGTTCAAGCTGTTTCATCACAGAGGGATCTCTGGTATGAATGATTTGTCCTGCCGTTCAGAGGGTTCTCTGTCCGGCAGCCCGGGATAATCCACAACGATGGTCTGATCAGGATGCCTCTCCGGAATCAGGCAACTCAGCAAGCCCAGCCTGGCAGTACTGACACAGGGTCTGGTATTGAGTGTGGGTGAGGCAAGGCAGCGTTTGGAACATTCAATCTGAAGGCGAAAGCGGGCTGCACCGGCAAAGTAAAGGGTACACATTTCCAGCATGGCCGGGCCTAATGACCGGTCAGAAGTAATCTCTGCATATTCATCAGGATTTCTGGCCAGGATCACCACGTTGAGTCGGGTGTGCAGCAGGTAACAGCTGCGCCCTACCACCGCATTTCGGCTAAGATGCCCTACACACTTTGTTTTGTGGTCGACACGGCAGCGCAACCGGGTCAGGCACTCGGGGGCAAGAGGCAGGCGCACCAGAGGGGGAGCTTCCAGACGAATAGCGATTGAGAAATAGTCCTGCAGAATGCCACTCAACAACACCAGACTGGTAGTTGCTCTATGCAGAACCTGGGTGTATCGCACCAGGTTATCCGGTGGTATCCATTGGGTGGGAATCGGCGTGCCCAGCAACGTCAGTACCGTCTTATCCAGCAGCCCACCTCTCTGGTAACGCTCTTCATAGCGCACAGACAGACTGGAACGATTAGCGACCATCGACGTCAGTTTCAGTGCCCGGTGGTTAAAGACACTGAACAGGGCATACAGGTCATCGTCGTCCCGAACCAGTCGCTGCTGCTGTTCCAGATCCTGATAAACATAAGGCAGTACTCCATTGTAGCCATTCAGCGATGGGCAGGTGACTTTTAAACGCCAACCCTTGCGGGTACGCAAAATGTCGCTGATTTCCGCCGAGGCATAGCCATAAACCGGATCGCTGACCGCCCGAAATGTACCGCCCGTTAATTCGATGATTCTTACCGCTTGGGCAAACTGCCAGCGCCAGGGCTGCTGCTGCAAGCTATCGCTCAACGATTGATCTGATAACCATGTCGGCGTGTACATCGCATATAGTCTCCGGAATCGCCTTTGAGACGAATGACCACTTCGATAAAACTGTGATACCCAGCGTAACCTGCCACCAGAAAGTCAATCAGATTGACGAACATCATGATGCTGACCTGTTTGAGCCTTGCGGGGTCCAGCTCAATGATTAACTCAATGCCCTGGGTAAAACACTGATGTCCACCAATACGCAATGGAGCCACCAGGGGGCGAGGCTGCATATGTACCAGAGAATCAAGCCAGGCAGTGCTGACCGAGTTATTGCGCAGGCAATACACGTACATCAGTGTGCGAAGATCACTGGCAGAGTCATTTCCCAGCAATACCGAGGTAAATGCACCTTTCAGATGTACGAGCAGGTTCAGACGATTCTTAATATTATGCTTACGTCGTATTCTTGCCGTTGGTCGCATCAGCATTTTAGCGTCCGCTGGCAGTGCAATACTGTCGAGGCACTCCAGCCGGGGATTATCAGGTAACTCCAGAACCTGCATCCCGTTGTTACAGATCAGGTGCGGTGACAACACCATCGTCTGGTTTTTATTCGTCTGAAGATTAGGAAAAACCACCGACAGCTGTCCACATATATCGGTCTCGGTTTCAGGCGGATGGTAAAGCCAGAACCGGCCGTGATCTGTATCGTTGTGCTTCAGGCCATAGATTGGCGGCAGTAGCTCTGGTTGCTCACCGGTAATATCCAACACCTTCTGAACCGACTGCACTTCCAGAGTGTTGGCAGAATGAATATCGGGAACCAGCTGGTAACTCAGCTGCCGGTGATCAACGACCACAGGTTCTGCAATCTGCTCAAACAGGTTAATGACAGGCGCACAGCCCAGGCTGTAGTGAATGCTGCCAAGGGCTGGCACCTGTTCTTCAACTATATCTTCCAGAAACACCAGCAGAGTAACCCGTTGGCAGGAAAACTGCCGCAAGGCATCGCCGATATCCAGCAGGCGAAAACCGAAAAATAACTCTGGCCAGGCAAACAGCTCCAGCATCATCTGATAGTCAAGAAAGGTACTGTTGTCATGAGTCATCATGGAGTCCCGCCCGGTAAACCCTACCGCTGCGAATTGCCCCATAGACAGGACAACCTGCTGTTCCTTGTCATTGACCAGCACCATCTGGCAGCGATGCCGGAAAAGATAGTCATACATCCGAGCCTGATGCCGGGCCAGCCCCTGCAAGTGAATATTGATTTCCGAGAAGGGGGCCAGATCAGAAAAACTGCGTGAGTCATCCAGCATACCCAGCTCCAGTTTCAATAAGGCTGTCGAAGACTCAGGATAATCAATGCCTGAAAAAGTAAACGGCCTTAATTCAAACTGGCTTTCCATTATATCAAACGGACACAGTTGTAATTCCCGTGTGGTCTGAAACCGGCAGAACTGATCTTCATTGACATAAGCCCTGAAACGGGTACCTGAAGGCAACGCTGCCACCTGTGACTGATCGCGGGAAGGTGCAATCCGAATCATGCTGGTCGAAGGCAGAGACTGCAGGCACATGGGAAAAACAATATTCAGCAGGCTGTTGGAAAGCTGGGTTGATCCCTCCGCAAGCTGCCGTGACAACCGTGCATTAATCAGGGCGAAAGATTCCAGCAACCGCGCGACATGAGGATCAGACAACGAATTGTAGCCAACCCCCAGGTGGCTGGCCAGCTGAGGGTGTTCCTCTGCAAATGCTCTCGCTTCAGTGTACAGAAAGCTCAACTCCCGTTCATACCATGACATCAGGGTGTTAGGCAAAACGACTCTCCTCTATACTCAGATGGCTGCTGGTGAGATTAAGGACCGAATTAAATACGACGGGAACCATTTGTTGTTTCTCATCCTGCAGTACACCCTCAATTCGAATGGACAGGCGATTTCCCCGTTCCCTGACTTTGTCTACTTCGACCAGAACGTCCTGCAGCCGGGGCTCGTAATAAGAGAGCATTTTCTCGATTTCCCGGCATAAACGATTGCTCTGAAAGTCACCATGCCCAAGATTTCTGGTAGACAGCCCATAACAGTAAAGTGAATTAAATGACAATATTTCAGAGTTTCCAGCTTCCCTGCTTTGTCTTGTTTCAAGCAGATATCGGATATTGTGTCGCACCGAATGCTTCAGGTCTTCCAGATCATCACCAGACGGTGTTTCCTTACGAAAAGCAGCCAGCAGATCTACATTCATGATCTTCCACCCTGTATCCTGGTAGCGGTTTTAGCGAAATGAGAGGGAGCAAAATGAGCGGCCAGTTCACTGGTGTCAGCTTTCAGGACGATATGTGTATTGATTGCATCAAACTGATACTGTGGCTGCAGCTCAACCTGACAATGATAAATGCCCAGGTTGGCATCACCTGAAATCTTTGCTGATGCACGCCTCAGGGGGTAACGGGCCAGTATTTGCGCGTCAGCATACTCGACATTGGACACATACCCCTGCAGCCAGTCATTTAAGTCCTGCTCACAGGCTTCTGCGCTCCGGTAACTGCCAATACGTTCCCTGATCAGTACTTTCAGATAGTGTCCAAAGCGACACCCAATCAGCGTCGTCTGAATCATGCTGAGAATTCTCCAGTCATCGTTGTCCGCTGGAGGTATAAAGACAGAACGGTTGTTAAAAAAAGCCAGTTCCTGAGTGAGGTAACAGGTTGCCAGGGGAATAAAGCCCTGGTCACTGTAAAACTCCTCAAGGCTGTCTGTAAGGCGTATCCGGGCAGCCGGCGGTGAACCAACAGGAGGGTCAACCATAGCTCCGCCGGATTCCGACTCCCTGAGAAAACCAAACCAGCGAATGCGATTAAATTCCTTCATCACATTTCCGGCAAATGCAAAGGCGCTACTGCCCCACAGGTGATCACCTCCCTTGTCGCTGACTGAGTATTCATTAAAGTGGATGTTTTGATAGCAGGCCTGCCAGGGAGTCCGAAGCAGATGTTCAGGCAGGGTCAGTCCCAGAAACTGGCTGACACTCTGTGTACGCAAGTGCCGCCAGCCTAAAAAGTCATTGCTGCCAAGAATACGTTTGACCCGAAGCTGATCAGACCAGACGTTAATATCATCCGTTCCCAGAAAATTCCGGGCAACGGGCAGGATCACCGGACACAGGGCTTGATGACCCAGCTCACCCAGTAGCTGCAGCAGATGAAAGTCATCTGAACCGCTGATTTCATCCATTTCGGATGAAACCGGATGATCCACCAACAGCAAACCAAATGGCTGCCCACCCAGGGTATTCAGCTCCTGCTCATAAATCAGGCGGTGCAGGACAGACGAGCGGATACTGACACCCACGTCAAGATCATTTGCGAGTTCTTCCCAGCTGAGATCCAGAATCCTGACATGTAAAACCTTTCCCAACTGATAAGCAGGTACAGTCTCCAGCATATACCAGAGACCACGCCACAGAGCTTCCAACCGTTTGTAGGCAGGATGCTGGATGATGACATTAAGCTGTAACGTAACCATTTCATCAATACCAGCTACCAGCTTCTGAATCAGTGCTTCAGCCTGAAACTTTCGTTCTTGTTCTGGTGAAAACAGCCTCATTTGGGCTGCTCTCACCCACCGCCACCACCTCCCGGAATATTCGCAACCATGCGCAGCGATGTAGTCAGCTCTTCCATCTGCAGCCAGGGGCGCAGGTAGGCAATCGCTGAATAACAGCCCGGCCGCCCGGCCTGCTCTTCAACTTTAATGCTTGATTCCCGCAGTGGTGTTTCGGCTCGTGCCTCATTACCCGCCGCATTAGGATTGGTGTATTCGCCAATCCATGTCGACAGGTATTTTTCTACATCTGCAGGCTGCATAGCAGAGCCAATCTGATCCCGCCCCATGACTTTCAGGTAGTGGGCGATGCGGGAACTGGCCATAATGTAGGGCAGGCGGGCAGAAATGGCAGCATTGGCCGTGGAGTCTTTGTCAAGATATACTTTGGCTCTTTGCAGAGTTTGCGCCCCAATAAAGACACCGTAGTTACCATTTTTATAATGAACTAATGGCAGGAGCCCCAGATCTGAGATTTCTTTCTCACGCTCATCGGTCAGATTGACCTGCGTTGGACACTGTTGCACCAGATCCCCCGCTTCTGACGTGTAAGTGTAATTTGGCAAACCCTCAACCTTCCCTCCATTTTCCAGCCCCCGAATGCTGGTACACCAACCAAAGGCAGTAAACGCATTATTAATCAGTAATCCCATATCATAGACGGCATTGCTCCAGGTAAAGTCGTCAATAGACGATGGTCGTCGCTGTCCATCCGCCGACTTCGGAAACTCTTCATAGTTAAAAGTTTTTACCGAACGTCCCCCTGTGCCATAAGGAGTTCGTGCCAGTGTTTTGGGCATGGTCAGAGCCACATAACGGGAATCATCACTGTCTCTGAAGCCGTTCCAGCTGGCGTAAACGGGCGATTCAAAACCCGAAGCCACCGGTCTGCCTTCACTAAACGCTTCGAAGCTGCTGAACCCAAAAAGGGAAGGGCTTGCCGAACCGATAAATGGCGCATGGGAAGCAGCTGCTACAGTCCCAAGATAACGCAGCAAGGCAACATTTTCGTCATTATGATCAAACGCGTAGTCACCCAGCAGTACACCATAAGGCTCACCTCCCGCTGTACCAAATTCACTCTGGTAAACCAGGTTAAAAAGACGACTGCGGTCAATGGAAGGTGCATCTTCAAACTGCTCTATCAACTCCTCACGAGTAATGTCCAGCACGCGAATTTTCAACTGAGTACCTAACTCACTGTTCTGTACCAGCTTGCTGATTCCGCGCCACGAACCTTCCAGCTTCTGAAACTCTGGCTTATGCATAATTTCCGACAACTGCATTGACATTCGCTCATCCATTAAGTTGACGGCTTCTTGAATGGTTTTTTGCAGGCTCTTGCTCCATGTCACCGTACCGGATAACGCTTGCTGAGTCAGCGTAGCAAGGAGTTCTTTGGTGGTATCCGGTGACGTCTGACTGGTTGCAGCAATAGCCCGGTCAAGGAAAGTAGCAGGAGCTTCCTGAGCCTCAGAACTCTCTGCGGCGGCAGTTTCGCCCTGTTGCTCACTCATGATTCTGCCTCCTCACCGTCAGGGCTGACACCAAGTTCTTCACAAAGGCTGTTCAGTGCTTCAGTACTTTGCAGTACTTCTTTCAGTAACTTTTCAAGGTCACGGGAGCGGTCGGCATGAGCCAGCAGTTCCCGCAACTGATTGCGCACCTCCATCAGCTTCGCTAACGGTTCGACTTGCTGAACCAGATTTTCAGGTTCAAAGTCTCGCATTGAACTAAAAAGCAGCTTGACGTTAAATTCACTGTCATCATCGGCCAGCTTGTTATTGACTCTCATATCCAGTTGTGGACCAATATTTGTCATCACGGTGTCGAAATTCTCCCTGTTGACATCAGTAAAGCTTCGAAAATCGACTTCCTCTTTCTGACTCTCAGGTTTGTCACCTGAAAATTCACCAATCACTCCAACAACAAAAGGTAACTCACGTTTTTCATAGGCTCCGTTCGTTTCGACATCGTAGGTAATGCTGACCCGGTTTTTACTGACTCGTTTGTGTTGAGTACTGAGGGGCATGAGCTACTCCTGCCTTATTTAATGAAAAATCAACGGTTTCATACTGCGTCGGGAGAGCTACTGCCACCACCGGTGATGGCATGAGACTCAGCCTCAGCGGTTGACAGGTTATAAATAACGTCGCCACCCGGTGACAGATCGCCGCCTTCGTCTTCACTCCAGTATTTAACCAAAATTCTGCTGTAAGCAAATGCATAACACTCGAAAGGTTTTGCCCCCTCAGCAATGTTAAGGTCGCATTCGATGACACGGGCTTTTTTTAACTGCACGTGAAGATAAACTTGAGCCCCCTTACCCTCCTCATCCGGTTTGGTAATGATAATATCGACGGTATCGCCCTTCTCACCCGGCACTAACATCCGTGACAGGATGATTTCAGAAGCACCATCCATCTCCTTGGTAAACGTAACTGGACTCAAGTGCATTTTCCCTGTGGACAGGTTCAGACCATTACCGATTTCCATGAGGATTTCGCGACCAACACGAAAGTTCAAAGAGCGAATAGTAAAATAGTTGTCTTTGCCGCCCTTGTCGCCCCCGGTTAATAGAGCGGTGGCCCCCTTTCCTTTTTTAATTTTGAGATCCCCTAGCTTCATAAACATATTAGCCATGACGTATTTCCTCCGGTGGTCAGTGCGTTAGCACTGACCAGAAAAGATCATCCAGATAAGTAATCAACCCCTTTTCCGAGCTTGATTCTGATTGTGACGACTCTTCGTCTGCAGATGCTGATGGCATGGTTAGCACAGGCTCCGCTCGTTTCGACATCGCAGGAAATGCTGCCCCTGTTTTTACTGACTCGTTTATGTTGAGTACTGAGGGGCATGAGCTGCTCCTGCCTTCTGTAATGAAAAATCAGCTATTTCATGCTGCGGGGGCACCACCACCCTGCTGGATGGCATGAGATATAGCTTTAGCCACTCTGCTGGATGGCATGAGACATAGCTTTAGCGGTTGGCAGATCAAAAGTAACGTCGCCACCCGGTTGCAGAGCGCCGCCTTCGTCCTCATTCCAGTGTTTAATCAAAATTCTGCTGTAAGCCAGTGCATAACACTCGAAAGGTCTTGCCCCCTCAGCAATGTTAATGTCGGCTTCGCAGACACGGGCGTGTTTTAACTGGATGTGAAGATAAACTTCAGCCCCCCCACCCTTCCGGTCCGGTTTGGTAATGACAATATCGACGGTATCGCCATATTTACCCGGCACTAATATCCGTGACAGGATGACTTCAGAAGCACCATCCATCTCCTTGGTAACCGTAATTTGACTCATCGATGCTATCCCATTGTCCTGGTTGTTAGCATCACCGACTTCCATGTCGACATCGCGAGTAACACGCCAGTTCATAGAGCGAATTCCAAAATAGTCAGACTTTTTGTTCTTGTCGCCACCAGTTATTAGAGCGGTGGCCCCTTTTCCTTTTTTAATTTTGAGATTCCCTAGCTTCATAAACATATTAGCCATGATGTATTTCCTCCGTTGTCAGTGCGTTAGCACTGATCAGAAAAGCTCATCCAGATTACTAATCACCACATTTTCAGAGCCTGGTTCTGATTGTGACGATTCTTCGTCAGCAGATTCTGATGCCTGAGCCTTATCATCATCAACGTCAGAGCCAGAGCCAGAGCCAGAGCCAGAGTCAGAGTCAGAGTCAGAGTCAGAGTCAGGCAAGTTTGCAATAGTCATATCGGGCATTGTTGTTGTCTCTGGCTCAGTCTCTGCTGATGGCTTAGTTGGCACAGGCTCAATGGGTTCAGGTGTACTGATCAGTTCAGGAGCACTGATTATTTCAGGACCAGTGGTCATTTCCTCTTCCTGCGTGGCCAGTATGGAATCCAGAGACATTTCCGGTTTACCCGGAATAGACTTTTTGGCAGTCATGTTCATACCTGTCAGATCAGTAACTCTCCCCAGAAGTGCCTCATTCCCCTGAAGTAATTCATGCATTAAATCCGGTAGAGGGGTGTAACCCCAGCGAATAGTTTTCTCCAGTAAATACGACACCGGACTTTGAGGTTCTGTCTTCTGGAAAAAATCCGCCAGACTGCGCAACTGATGAAATGCCTGATTCCGCCCAAAGCCCGGTGCCAGAGTGCTGTCGATTCCGCTACCATTGCCATTTACTCCGGATTCAGCATCAGAATCCGACAAACCTACTGTTAAGGTAGCTTCTTTCTCAGAAATTTCTTGCTCCGATTCAAGCGCTTTTCGGGCATCCAGTGGCCATGGCTCAATAATTCCGTTTGTCAGGTTTTGCATGGCGTTCAGGTTGGCATCCATTTGCTTTCTGAAAAAACGACTACCCGGTGCAGCCATATTCAGTTCGCCAAAACAGGACTGCAGCGTTTTATCCAGTGCGTCCAGCGCATCAATCACATCCTGCATGCTATTGATGCGCTTAACGATTTCATCTTCACTATTGAGAATGTCTGAAGGCGACTCCTGAAGCTGTTTGACAAGTTCAGCCTCGTCCCGTTGATAACGGACATAATCAATGTCTCCAATCAGCGGCAGCATACGCAGGGGGACGGCTATCTGACAGCTGTCTTCTGATTCACCAAACAACAGTTTCAGCGGCCGCGACTGTAGTTCAGCGCGCTCCCTGGCTATCCCCTGCTCGTCACTGGAGTGGATTTTTTCATCCGGCAGCAGGGGCTGAACAGCAGGCCAGAAGGTCTGGACAACCTGCTCTAAAAAATTCAGTACACGAGCCAGACGAATGTATGGCTGATCAGAAAAGAGCTGTGCCATAGCCAGCCAGACAAGGCATTCAAGATCCCGGGAGTTGGTCTGGAGAATATCCAGCAGCATAGTTTCCAGTTCTGACCAGTTTTCCTGATTGACAATCAGTAATTCTTCCAGCTCAGAAGGGTCAGGATTCAGTGACAGCTTATGCAAGCTGGTCTGGGCAACGTTGTAAACGTTGCGCAGTGGACGATAGAGTTGCCGGTTGGATTTCAGGTATTCACCGGCAGGGTGGTCTTCTGATACCGGCGAGCATAATACACCGGCAAGTTCCTCAGACATCAAGCCATACATGGTGGGTATTTCACGTGCTGGTTTTAATCTGTAGATTAGACGCTTTGAGGAAAATTTGCCTGTCGCTGATAATAAAACAATCAACTATCCACGACAGGCTTATTATTAAACAGTTATTAAGCGTTAGTCACCGCCAGCCCAACCTCCTGACCATACGACAGTTCAAGGTTATGTCCGTCCGGATCTTTGATAAAAGCCCAATAGCCAGCAGGGTAACCCGAGTCTACTGGCTCTCGTACCAGAATATTGGCTTTACGAGCGCGGTCGCACAGTTTATCCAGCGTCTCCCGCGACTCACAACCGACGCCAAGGTGCGCGAAAGGCCCCAAAGCCGGTGCAGGATGGTTTGATTCGATTAACACAATAACAAAGGGTCTGGTTTGATCTGACAACCAGACCACGTGGGTAGATTCTGGTTCAATGCCACGTTCATGAACCACTCTCATATTGGCGTATTCACCATAGAACTGGACACTGGCGTCAATGTTCTTAGACGTCAGTGCGATATGGGTCAGCCCGACATCTCTGTTCATCCGATGTACCTCCTCTGTCAAGCGGGACATTATTTTTTTCATTTAACCATACTGGGTATTTCCATTTTCGGCTATAACTGCTGCTCATGTTTATCGTCAGCTAATTGAGCAAAGAGAACAACTAATGGAAACATTACCCTACCTGAGGGAAATTTCTCTAAAAAGCGAGAAAATTGAACATTGGAACCATTACCCTTTCACCATTCCGGCAATCCGGAGTATTGATCACCTGCCGTTTTCACCGGAAGTGACTTTTTTTATTGGTGAAAACGGCAGTGGAAAGTCGACTCTGCTGGAAGCTATTGCCGTCGCCATGGGTTTTAACCCCGAGGGTGGCACAAAAAACTTTAACTTTGGCACCCGTGAGTCCCACTCTGCCCTGCACCAGTTTTTAAGGCTGGTTAAATCGATCCGAAAGCCCGCAGACGGTTTTTTTCTCAGGGCCGAAAGCTTTTTTAATGTCGCGACTAACATTGAGCAGTTAGACAATGAAGGCGGAGGTCCGCCGATTATAGATGCCTATGGCGGTATCTCACTCCACGAGCAGTCCCATGGAGAATCATTTCTATCGCTGGTACTCAACCGGTTCCGGGGTAACGGCCTGTATATTCTTGATGAGCCGGAAGCGGCTCTTTCACCAGCCAGACAGCTAACGGTTCTGTCCCGGATGAATCAACTGGTACAGAAAAAGTCACAGTTTATTATTGCCACCCATTCCCCCCTGTTAATGGCTTACCCCGGAGCGTTGATTTATCATTTCACTGGTTCAGGCATTGAGTCGGTTAACTATGAGGAAACCGAACATTACCAGATAACCCGGTCGTTTCTTGCTAACCCTGACAGAATGTTGCGGGAACTGTTTGAAGACGATTAACACTTCAGCTTTCCACATAATCGCGGACTCAAGAGAAACGGCTCCCAAACAACCCATTGCATCAGGGCCAGGCACCTGACAAAAAAAATCACTTAACTCTGTTTATTAGGCTTAACTATCTTTGTCAATCAGCAGAGTTGTGAATCATGAACAAACGAGCTGCGTATTCAGCGTCCATTTTATTGTTTACTTTGCCTTTGTCCCAATACCCGAACCAGGCTCTGGGCAGTGGAATATCAACGTCCCGTTCGATACCCCAAAGCAGTACATCTATACACTCTTCAATACACTCTTCACCTTCTCGTACCCCACGGTTCGACTCTAACACAACGTCTCTAACACAACTTGCACCTTCTACTGTCTCCACAATATTAGTTAACCGCACCTACGCTACAGCATTGATCAAACCTGCCAGCTCTTCAGCATTTTCACCGGAAATAAACAGTGTGACCACAATCACCCCAAGGCCGCCTGACTTATACTCACCTCCGTTGATTTTAAGTTCGGAAGTTTACGCCGGTGGCCCGGCTGAGAGAACTGCCCTGTATGTCGACACCGAAAAATTAAGCCTGCAGTGCAGTGGCAGTACCCCCGCCCCTACCAGTGCAGCCAATAGATTATGGCGTTCTTCATACCCATACATGGTATCAGCGGCACTCTGGTATACCGCAGGGTATAAAATAGCCATCCCTGCTTTCATCCTGCAAAATTTTGTGAATTACGCTCTTGCCAAAGAAGACTCTGCGGGCGAAAACAGCTTTCCGGTTACCGAAATTAAATATGAATATGGAAAGATGACCGTCACCTCTCTTATCAATGCAGGTCGAATACCAACCGATGCCACCGCATGGAGAATGCGTCGAAACGAACAACTAAGCACCAGAAGCAGTCCAAAAGTGAGCTTTGAACTATACGATAAAAGCAATCCCGGAAACTGCAGCAAATTCTGCCTTACATCTTTTAGAGATAAATCCATTGCAATAACACCCTGCATTCCCGAAAGTGACCCAAGACTGAAAAACTCCGGACAAGTGTTCACCGTCGGCTTTTATGGCAGTAGACAGCATCTTGCAACAGATGGGAACACCCGAATTATTGATACCGGCAAGGAAAAATCTGCTTACTACACGGTAAGCAATACTGACAAGCCATGGATTAAATGCTCCCCACCCTGGAACAAATTTATGACCTGCGTTACCAATAAATAATTTTAGTTGTTATTAAACGGCAATGATCATTTTTCCAAATCACATCATTGCCGTTTTTTCTGTCCGCGCCAGTTAATGTTATCACCTACCGTGTCACCACCTATTGTGTCAGATACCCACATTGTGTCAGATACCCACAAATTTATAGTTAATCATCAAATCCTCTGATCAATATCAGTAAAACATTCAATTTAACTGATAAGGTCACTCACAATACAATGCTGCCAATGATTTGTTAATGCTCCGCCAGCTAAGGTTTCCATGCTCTTACAATCGACTTTGAATTCCCTACGGAAACTGCCGCTGACGTATTTTGAGGCTGACTGAATTTTAAATGAAAAAAAACATAAGGCGCTGGATGCCTGAAGGGCTGAGGTACATGCTGGTGTCATCACTGGCATTTACCCTGATGTCGAGCTGTGTAAAGCTGGTTAACACCTACAATATTCCGGTTCTCCAGATTGTTGCTGCGCGGGCTTTTATCTCACTGTTGCTGAGTTATGCGGATATAAAGAGAAAAGGCATTTCACCATGGGGCAATAACAGGGTGCTTCTCACCCTGAGGGGAGTCTCCGGCGTTCTTGCCCTTATGTGTATTTATTACGCATTGACCATTCTGCCGCTGGCTGAAGCCAATATTCTTCAGAACCTGACGCCTATTTTCACCGCAGTGTTAGCCATTCTGGTGCTTGGAGAGAAGATTCATCGCTCAACGGTTCTCTGTATTTTCCTGTCGTTCCTGGGACTGATCATCACGGTAAAACCGGGGCTTCTGGTGGGCAGCGCCAATGACCTGCCAGCGATTGGCGTCATTGCGGCACTGGCAGGGGCAGCAGGCAGCGCCATTGCCTATGTTATTGTGAAAAAACTGAGTGTCAGCGAAGACAGTTCTGTCATTATCTTTTATTTTCCCATGGTCGCCTTACCGGTCTCTCTGGCACTGCTTGGGAAAGATATTGTACTGCCAGACATGGAAGCCTTGGTGCTCCTGATTATGGTCGGGTTGCTGACCCAGGTGTTACAGATTTACCTGACCCGAGCCATGCAGGTAGAAGCTGCCAACAAAGTAACTGCCTACTCTTATATTCAGATTATTTTTTCCATGATACTGGGCGGATTATTTTTTAATGAAATACCATCCGTATGGACATGGCTGGGCGGAAGCCTGATTGTGGCAGGCGCCCTGATTAATGTGATTGGACATTCTCATTCTGTAAAAGAGCAATCTGAAAAAAGCACCCGGGACTCTCAGAAGTCAGGTCATCGTGTCTCTCTTGAGTCTCGTTCTGTCTGATTTTTAAGTGGACAAAAAAAACTCCAGACACAGTAGCTACGGTTCTTACAAGCCACTGTGCTGGAGGAGATTGTGCATCCATTCACCGCTTCAAAGATCAAAGAAAGGCTGCAGCAGTCGTGGGATCAGTCCGGTGAATCTCAACGGAGCATCCGTTGCTATCAGACAGATGCAGTCTTCGTGGGTATCGACTATTGGCTGATGGCTGACGTCACCGTCAAGGTCAGCCACGTCACCGGCACAGAACCGCCCTAGTTCATCACTGTATGAACCCTGCAATACCAGGGTCAGCTCTGAACCGGAATGACTGTGTTTGGGCATGTAGGTACCGGGGGCAATTTTCAGCAGTCGCAACTTGCCTGCAGAGGCAGGAATAATGAACTGCTTCATACCCGGTGCCAGCGTTCGCCAGTGCAGCCTGTGAAGGTCTTCCCCCAACATGGGTTGCAACGGCGCCGGAATGCTACCCGTATCCGCTCTGAATACAGGCTGTGAAGGTTCTGGATCAATACCGTCAAGCAGGGCCAGCATCTGACTCCGGCTACCTTCCGACATAGGAACAGGCTCCAGCTGTTCCAGCAACGAGCGTCCAACGTCCTCAGCCTCAGAAACCATTTTACGACAGTGTTCACAGCTGGACAGGTGACAGACTATGACCATGGCGCTGGGTTCCGGCAGACTGCCCGCAGCATAACTCATCAGAGAGCTGGGATCAGGATGATGTGTTGCGGTCATGATTCCCCTCCTATTGTCCCTGGCCAATCTTTTTACGCAATTTACCGAAGGCCAGGCGCAGGCCTGATTTCACACTACCTAATGGAATATCCATATCATCTGCAATTTCCCGATGCGACTTTCCTTCAAAGTACACTTTGTAAACCAGTTGTGACTGCTGGTGAGGCAGGCTGTTGATCGCCTGAATAAGCTTATCGGAATCTGCAGAAGCATGACTGGGCTCAAACCCCATTTCCGGATAGACATCCATCTGAACCGTAAAGCCCGGTTTTTCTTTACGCATCCGGTCTATCCAAAGGTTGCGTGCAATCCTGAAAATCCAGGTGGATGCCGTGGCTTTATCCGGGTTGTAGCTGGCACAGTGCCGCCAGACTGACAGCATGGCTTCCTGAACCAGCTCTTCCGCCATTTCCCCATGAGCCCCTTTGCGGATCAGGTGGTTTTTCAGACGGGGAGCGAAGTAGTCATACAGATGCACAAACAGCTGCCTGTCCCGGTATTTTGCCAGATCAACCAGGTTCTGCCTTAGTGCTTCCGGAGTTGTGTTGTCTGATTCCATATTGTTTTTGTACGCAGTAGCCATTAACATCGTGCTGTCAGTCACACTATTGTAAACTCTTGTTGTACGGGGTCAGAAAACTTTCGGATTATTAAATCTGTACTATAAATTCTACACAGACAAGCTGATTTATGACTGAATTACCCTATTCAAAATCACCCCGACATGAAAATAAAGTTTCTACATATTTTTTTTATGCTGGCCTGCTGTTTATTACTGCGGGAGCCTGCTGTCTTTGGCTCGAAAAACGGTTTTATCAGTACGTTGATCAAGATGGCTGGCTACATGAAAGCCTGTTCATGCCACTGGGCGTATTCAGCCTTCTGCTGGGCTTTGCTGCCCTCTTCTTATTTTCAGTTCTCAAAATAATGGTATTCATTAAAGTACGTCGTTGATCCACTCATTCAGGAGGCTCGTAGAAGCGTTATCAAACTGCACATCTTCTTCTTCCGGATGGAACCTAATGAAAAACCATGGACTCAACATTGCTGTTATCGGTTCAGGCATCAGCGGTTTATCCGCTGCATGGCTGCTGTCCAGACAACACAATGTCACCCTGTTTGAAAAAGACGACCGCTTTGGTGGTCACAGCCATACAGTTTGTGTTGAAGACAGCAATCAGTCTACTCCGGTAGACACTGGCTTTATTGTTTTTAACGACACTACCTATCCGAACCTGACCGCCTTTTTTAAGCATCTGGACGTCGATGTTATCAACACCGATATGTCCTTTGCCGTGTCCATGACTCATTCAATCAACAAAAGCAAAGTCGAATATTCAGGTTCTGGTCTCAACGGTGTGTTTGCCCAAAGGCTTAATGCCCTGAAACCCGGCTTCTGGAGAATGCTGGTGGATGTGCTGAGGTTCTACCGGGCAAGCCGTGAATGGCAAACGACCCTGGATCCTTCAACCACCCTGCGTGAACTGTTGTCACGCCACGCATACTGCCGAAAGTTTATTGACGAACACCTGCTTCCCATGGGAGCGGCCATCTGGTCAACCCCTGCTGACAAAATGCTGGACTTCCCGGCACTCGCATTTCTGCGATTCTGCGAAAATCATGGGCTATTACAACTCACCCATCGCCCCCAGTGGAAAACCGTAAAAGGCGGCAGTCGTGAATACGTCAGCAAAATCATCAGCCAGCTCGGCAACAGTACCGTTCAGAATTGCTGCATCCGCAAAGTCAAACGTTATCCGGACAAAGTGGTTATCAGCAACCTTCAGGGAACAGAATGGCAGTTTGACCATGTGGTAATGGCATGCCATGCAGACACAACCCTTCAGCTGCTCAGCGAACCTGACGAGCTGGAACAACTGTTGCTGGGTGCCTTTACCTTTCAGCGCAATACCGCCGTATTGCACAGCGATGCGCGCTTTATGCCGGAAAACAAAAGAGCCTGGGCCTCCTGGAACTACCTGAGTACAAAAACCAACCATCACCAGGGGCCGTCTGTGACTTACTGGATGAACCGGCTGCAACACCTTGATGGCAAAGACCTGTTTGTCACCCTTAATCCGGGGTTTGATGTTGACCGTTCATTGATTCACGGCAGCTATCTTTATGACCATCCGGTTTTTACCAGAGCTGCCATCGAAGCCCAGCAACGCCTCTGGGAACTGCAGGGGCGACAGCGCACATGGTTCTGCGGCGCCTGGTTTGGCTATGGCTTCCATGAAGACGGATTGCAGTCTGGCCTTGCGGTTGCAGAAGCCCTGGGCGGCCTGAAGCGTCCGTGGTCCGTGGCCGGGGAAAACCATCGTCTGGTATTGCCGGAATCTTTCGGAACCGGTGAGTCAGAGACAGCTTCTGATAACAGACAGGTGTCTACTCACAAAACAGAGAGTGTTGTATGAAATCAGCCGTTTACTGGGGAAGTCTGATGCACAACCGGATTCGCCCCAAAAAACACCGTTTTCGCTATCGTATGGCGTCCTGGCTGGTCAATCTGGATGAGTTGCAGCAGCTGGATCAATGTTTATGGTTGTTTTCCTTTAATGCCTTCAACCTCATCGCCTTTCATACCAGAGATTATGGTGATGGCTCCTGTCGATGTCTGAAACAGCAGGTCAATGAACTGCTCTGTGAGAACAACATAGCGGCTGCGGACCAAGTCGAGCTGATGTGTTCACCCAGAATACTGGGTTATGTGTTTAACCCTCTGTCGGTTTATTTTTGTTATCGTAACGGGCAGCCGGTTGCTCTGGTCTACGAAGTTTCGAATACTTTTAGTGAACGACACTCTTATGTTATTCCTGTAACTGCTCAACCTGTAACTGCTCACCCTGTAACTGCTCACCCTGCAACTGCTCACCCTGAAAAGAGCGACGGGCAGGAGATTATTCACCAGACTGCCCGTAAACGATTGCATGTTTCGCCTTTCTTCCCGATGGACTGCCACTACCGTTTTCGTGTTCGCCGACCTGGCCAGACGCTTTCGCTGACAATTGAGCTTCTGGACAGCCAGGGCAAACTCTTTGCCGCTGTCTTTCAGGGAAAGAAAAAAGAATTGACCAATCAACGGATTCTGCTGCAACTCTGCCTGCTGCCCTGGCAAACCCTGAAAGTGACTGGCGCTATTCACTGGGAAGCCCTGAAGCTGTGGGCTAAAGGAATAAGGATCGTCAAACACCAGCCTGCAGAAGAACCTTATAGCTGGAGCTCCGGTGAATCCATAACAAGAAAGGGAGGTCGGTAATGAATACAGCGGAAAAAATGCCTTCAGGCACAAATAGAACCACCCCATCGCTATTGAGCCTGCCGCTGTGGTGGCTGAAGCGCAAACTGGAAAGCGCCGATATCAGTAAAATCATTCTCACTCTTAATTCCGGAGAAGAGTTCCACATCGGCACTGAAAAGAATGATGTTACGGTTGCCAGACTGACGCTGCACCGCCCACTGGCCTTTATGATGGCTTCGCAGGCAGGTATTACTGGTCTTGCAGAGTCGTATATATCCGGTGGCTGGAGTACCCCGGATCTTGTCGCCATCACAGACTGGGCTATGACCAATGAAAAGGCGCTGGACTCATTATTTGAGCCAAACTGGCTGAGCGGAAAAATTCAGAGGCTTATTCATTTATTAAACAACAATAGTCGTAAAGGAAGTAGAAAAAATATTGCTGCACACTACGACCTTGGCAATGATTTCTACCAGCCATGGCTGGACAACACCATGACCTACTCCAGTGCTTTGTTTCATCATGAGAATGAGTCTCTGGAGCAGGGGCAGCGCAATAAGTACCAACAGATACTAGACTGGCTGGACGTAAAGCCTGAACAGACGGTTCTGGAGATAGGCTGTGGCTGGGGCGGTTTTTCAAGCGCTCTGGCTGAGCGAACCGGCAGTTCTTATCATGGCATCACGCTGTCTACAGAACAGTTAGCTTATGCCCGGGCAACGTGTAAGTACGCTGGTCATCAGTTCAGCCTGACGGATTACCGGGATCTGTCCGGACAATTTGACTGTCTGGTGTCCATCGAAATGATTGAAGCCGTAGGTGAAAACCACTGGCCTGTCTATTTCCGGAAAGTATACGACAGTCTCAAGCCCGGAGGTATTGCCATACTTCAGGTCATTACTATTGATGACACACGGTTTGAAGACTACCGGAAAGGGGCAGACTTTATTCAGCGTTATATTTTTCCCGGCGGTATGCTACCCAGCCATCAGATCATGCAAAGCCAGATAGAGTCAGCCGGGCTTGAGATGGAAGACTCTATGGCGTTTGGTCAGGATTATGCCCGAACCCTGAATCTCTGGATGAAGCGATTTAAGGCCTGCTGGCCAGAGTTGAACCTTAAAGGTTTTGATCATCGCTTCTACAAACTGTGGAACTTCTATCTGGCGTATTGCGAAACCGGTTTTAAGTGCAAAAGCATCAATGTCCGCTTTTATAAAACCAGAAAACCCATGATCAGTGAATATCAATGTGATGGAGCAAGACTATGAGGAAATCGTTTCGTCAGCTGCTGGGACTGGTTTCAATGACCTGGCTGGCCGGGTGCAGCACCATAAAACCGGATGATTACGCAGGCACAACCCCCACTCTCAAGATTGAAGATTACTTTCAGGGGCATACGCTGGCCTGGGGTATGTTTCAGGATCGTTTTGGCAAAGTTCGCAATCGTTTTAAAGTCAATATGAACGGCACGGTAAAAGACGGTGTACTGATTCTTGATGAAGATTTTTCCTATGAAAATGGATCGACATCAAACCGGCGGTGGAAAATCAGGATTCTTGGCGACGGGCGATACGAAGGCACAGCAGGTGACGTTATCGGAGTGGCTAAGGGCAAAGCAGCGGGACATGCCTTTAACTGGAAATACAAGATCGATCTGCCCATCGGTGATAAAACATGGCGAGTGTCGTTTGATGACTGGCTGTTCCTTCAGGAAGATGGTGTGCTGATCAATGTAGCAACGGTTTCCAAATGGGGTATAACCCTTGGCAGACTGGTATTTGTCTTTGGTAAAGAAAAACCTTTGCAAAAAGCGTTCGAACCATGAACACCGCAAGCATGTAGCAATAACGATGAAAGCAACAAAAAGCAACGTTATCTGGATTACCGGTGCCAGCATGGGCATTGGCAAAGCCCTCGCCCTTGAGCTGGCAGACCAGGGACATACGGTGATCGCCAGCGCCCGCAGCCGGGACAAGCTATCGGCACTGGTTGAGGAATCCCGCCCCCTGCCGGGTGCGATTCATGCCTACCCTCTGGATGTGACCTGTCAGCAGTCTGTTAATGATGTGGTCACTGCCATTCAGAATGATTTCTCAACCATCGACCAGGCGGTGCTAAACGCTGGTACATTTTTACCCATGCCAGGCAGCCGGTTCAGTGCTGATGTCATTAAACAACAGTTTGACCTGAATGTGTTTGGAGTCAGCTACTGCCTTGAGGCACTGATCCCCGTCATGAAACAGCAAAAGCGCGGGTTGCTTGCCATCAATGCGTCACTGGCTGGTTATCGCGGGCTACCAAAGTCAGCGGCTTACGGTGCCACCAAAGCGGCATTGATCAATATGGCCGAATGCCTGAAGCTGGATCTTGACCCGTATGGTCTTGATGTCAAAGTCATTAATCCCGGCTTTGTAAAAACACCTCTGACTGACAAAAACGATTTCACTATGCCGTTCCTGATAGAGAGTAAACAGGCTGCCAGGCTCATCAGCAACGGGCTGGTCAGTCGTAAATTTGAAATACGTTTTCCTACCGTATTTGCAGGAATAATGGGCTTTCTGAAGCGCCTGCCTTACCGGTGTTACTTTGCACTGGTGAAAAGAGTCCGAATCTGAGACGGCATCTGGGGGAATGGCTTTCACTCGACTACCAGGTACGTCTGTCAGTGATTCAACCGCTGCATCGGGCAAAGATTATTAAGGTTGTTAAGAAAATCCATCACCACCTGATTGAAGGCTTTCGCCATGACCACCGGATAATAATGCCCACCTTTAGTGAATACATGACGGTGACTGTGCTGCAGAGAGTGAGCGGCTTCATCACCCATAGCCGGGGGGATCAGCAGGTCATCCTGCGCCGACAGAACAAGCGCAGGGCAGCGAATACTGGCAGCATTTTCAAGATTGTCCGCCTCCATGATAATGCCCATTCGTTCCAGACAGAGTTTTACCTGGGAAGGGTCGGGACTTTCTGGATTGCTGAGTAGCTGCGGATGAGACTGAATCCACCAGTAAGGATAAAGATACATGGGGTTATAGCGCAGAAATGCCTGTCCGCCAGATGTTTTCAAAAAGCTTTGCCGCGCCTGAAAAATACGTTTCAGACGATCATCAGGTTTTACCCAGGTAGCACTCAGCACCACCGACTTTATGCGCTCCGGATATCGGCTGGTCAGGCTTTGCGCAATGACACCTCCCAGCGAGTGACCGATAATGTGTGCCGCTTCAATGCCCAGCCAATCCATCAGGGTAACAGCGTCGTTTGTAAGCCTCTCCAGAGTTTCACACGACTGAGCCTTGTTTGAGCTTCTGCCTGAACCGCGCTGGTCAAAGGCAATAACCTGAAAATACCGGGAAAAAAACGCTAACTGTTCATCCCAGAATGATGCTTTGCCATTCAGTCCACTGATAAAAACGACGGGTTCTCCCTGCCCTTCAGTCCGGTAGAAAAGCTCTGAGTCATCAGGCAAATTAATAAACGGCATTCGTTAACTACCCTGCAACGGTGCAAACACGGTTTCTGCTTCAATCTGGTTGATATTATCAGGACGGGCAAAAGGAGAAGGAGGTACTTCTCCCTCATGCCGGGGGCGACCAGCTCTACGGAAAAAATCTGCCAGCCCGCCGGGCAGAAATACCCAGAAGAACTTCAGTTCGCCCTCTCCGGTATTGGTAAACCGATGGCTTTTATGAGGAGCCAGATAGAAAGATGCCCCTGAAAACATGGGGTACTCCCTGCCATCAATTTCAGCTACGCCTTCACCTTCAAACACAAGAATCAGTTCCTGCTGACCATTATGTCGATGCTCCCTGACATACCCGCCAGGAGCCACCACCTGAATACCCTGCTCTACACCAACAGCCTGCTGATACTGAAGGGGCGACACCCTGATCTCGACATAACCATTCGCAGGCATTGGTTGCCAGTACCCTTCGCTGACAGGAAGGTTGTGCATATCGTCTTGCTCGACAGATGACATAAATTAGCTTTCTCCAGATCAACGACTCAGGGCAAACAGTATAGATTCTCAGTCTGATCATAACGGGGTTATTGAACCATTCAATTTGCGCCTGAAATTCATAATTGAGCAAACGATCAGGCTGTCCATGTCTATTATTAGCAGACTGCAGGCAAACTCCATTCAAACCTCTCAATAATCCACGCATGCCAGCAATAATACTGGAGGCAGTATGTATACTCCCTGTGTTATAAAACCCGGGTTCAGAACACTGATCCACACTGCAACAACCGTCTTTATCCTGTATTTACTGAGTGCCTGCTCAGAGACTGAAGAACAGGTGAACGAAGTGGTTCGACCGGTAAAACTGTTTACAGTAAAAGACAGTGGCAAAGAAAATATCAGAGAGTTCCCTGCCACAGTAGAAGCCACCGAAGAAGCGGAAGTATCGTTTCGTGTTTCCGGAGAACTGATTGAATTCCCGGTACACCCGGCTGATGAAGTCCGGAAAGGGCAGCTGTTAGCCAGGCTGGATGACCGGGATTTTAGAAACACCGCTGCCGTGCGTCAGGCCAATTATGACCTGGCAGCAGCAGACTATCGTCGTATAGCTTCCCTGCGGGATAAGAAAGTGGTCTCAGTCGCTGACTATGACCAGGCCAACGCCAGACTGAAGTCCAGCAAGATATCCCTGCAACTGGCAAAGGACCAGCTAAGGGACACCGTTCTTAATGCACCCTTTTCCGGACGCATTGCCCAGACCATGGTTGAGAACTATCAGTCAGTGAAGGCTCAGCAACCCATACTGATTTTGCAGAGCAACAATACTCTGGATGTCAGTATCCAGGTGCCTGAAACTATTATTACTAAAATCCGGGAAGAAGAAGTAAACCGCGACTACTCCCCAACCGTCCGTTTTGCCGGCAACCCCAATAAAGAATATTCCCTGACCTACAAGGAACACGACACCCGGGTTACACCGGGGACCCAGTCTTATACCGCTGTCTTCACCATGCAGACGCCAGAAGAGTTGACTATTTACCCGGGCATGGGAGGCACCGTCACCATTGACTTATCGAAAGTCACTTTCCGACCCAAAGCACTGGCGGAATATATCATTCCATTGACAGCCGTGTTGAAAGACGACAGTACAGGTAAAAACTCAGCCTGGGTTTACAACCCTGAAACCGGGACTGTAAACCCGGTCGAGGTGACACTTGGCGCTGTCACCGAGCAGGGCATTACCATTTTAAGCGGACTGGAGGCAGGGGATGAAATTGTCAGTGCAGGTCTCAGTCGCCTGCACCCGGGCATGGCGGTTAAACCACTGGAACGTGAACGGGGGCTGTAACCGTGAATATCGCTGAATATTCTATCCGCAACCCGGTCATCAGCTGGACATTTGTCGTATTACTGGTACTGGGCGGAGCTGTCTCATTTTTGCAACTCGGACAACTGGAATTTCCTGAATTCCCTATCCCTCGGGCCATGGTCCTGACCGCTTATCCCGGCGCCTCGCCAGAACAGGTCGAGGAAGAAGTGACACTGCCTCTTGAGCGTGCCATTCAACAGCTTGAATACGTTAAAAACATCAACTCTGTATCCAGCGCCGGACTGTCACAGATATCGATTGAACTGCTGGAGACTGCCAAAGCCAGTGACCAGCCTCAGATCTGGGACGAATTACGGCGAAAGATCGGTGACGCCCAGAGAACCCTTTCTCCCGGTGTTTTGCCATCGCTTGTTAATGACGACTTCAGTGACGTTTTTGGTGTTCTCTTCAATATCAGCAGTACAGACTACAGTTACAGGGAGCTGGAAAATTATGCCGACTACATACGCAGGGATTTGTCACTGATTAAGGGGGTAAAGAAAATCAGTCTGGCCGGAACAGTGACCGACCAGGTCATTATCGAAATGTCAGAAAGCAAACTGGCGACTCTGGGCATCAACCCCGCCCGCATTTTAAACCTGATCCAGAATCAAAACGTTGTATCTAACGCTGGTCGTGTACTGGTTGAAGGACTGTCCATCCGCATTCATCCCACTGGCGAGTTTCAGGATTTGCATGAACTTGAACAGTTGCTGATCAGTAATCCCGGCAGCTCTGAACTGATCTACCTGGGTGATATCGCCACCATCAGCAGAAAACCGGACGAAACACCAACCAACCTTTACCGCAGCAATGGCAACAAAGCCATTTCCATGGGCATCTCGTTTTCCAAAGGTGTGAACGTCGTTGATATTGGCAAAGCCGTTAACAAACGGCTGGCAGAGCTGGAGTTCAGTCGCCCCGTTGGCATCGACCTGGATATTGTTTATGACCAGCCTGCCATCGTAGAAAAGTCCGTTGCGGACTTTCTGATCAATCTGGTCGAAGCCGTGGTCATTGTCATCGTCGTTCTTCTATTTACCATGGGGCTTCGTTCCGGCCTGCTGATGGGGACGATTCTGCTGTTGACGATTCTGGGGACGTTTATTGGCATGAATATCCTCAAGGTCGAATTGCAGCTGATCTCCCTGGGCGCCCTGATCATTGCCCTGGGTATGCTGGTCGATAACGCCATTGTGGTCACGGAAGGTGTACTGGTCGGCCTGCAGAAAGGGCAGTCCCGGATCGAAGCGGTTAAAGTCGTTGTCAGCCAGACTCAATGGCCTCTGTTGGGTGCCACCATCATTGCGGTTATTGCCTTTGCCCCCATCGGGCTGTCACCCAATTCTACCGGCGATTTTCTGATATCCCTGTTCCAGGTACTGCTGATCGCCCTTATGATCAGCTGGGTTCTGGCGATTACTATCACCCCGTTATTCTGTTACCTGATGTTCAGTGAACCCTCAGAAGGTATGGTCGGGGATGCATCTGACCCCTATAAAGGCGCATTGTTTACGATTTATCGCAATCTGCTGAACATCGCCTTGCGATACCGGCTGACTTCCCTGGCTCTGATCATTGCAGCCCTTGTCGCAGCCATCGTTGGTTTCGGTAGTATCAAACAGTCGTTTTTTCCGCCGTCCAACACGCCCATCTTTTTTGTGGATGTCTGGGAGCAGGAAGGCACTGATATCAGGGAAACCGAAAAAACCATGAAGGCCATTGAGCAGGAGGTCATGAACTACCAGCAGGTGGTCAATCTGACAACAGTTATGGGCATGGGCGCACAGCGATTCATCCTGACCTACGCACCGGAAAAAATGTACAGCAGCTATGGGCAGCTGATTATCGAAGTGGCTGACCTGAACACCATCAGAGAACTGATCCCGGAAATGCGACAGAGTCTGGAAACAAGGTTTCCGGATATTGATTTTAAATTCAAGCTGCTCGAAAACGGCCCTGCTCCGGCTGCCCGGATAGAAGCCCGGTTTTTCGGTTCTGACCCGGAGGTTCTGCGCAGGCTTGCCGCTCAGGCCATCGAAGTGGCTGAGGCGGAACCCAGTGCTTACGCCATCCGAAACGACTGGCGGGAACAGGTGAACATTATCCGTCCACAGTTTGATGAAGCCGCCGCGCGCCGCAGCGGGCTTTCCAAGCAATCCATTGACCATGCCATGCTGGTTAATTTTTCCGGCAAGCAGATTGGGGTTTACCGGGATGGCAGTCACCTGTTGCCTATTGTGGCAAGGTCACCTGAGGCTCAGCACCTGAACGCTAACCATATCAGCGACCTGCAGGTCTGGAGCGATGAGCGCAACACGTTTGTTCCTGTCAGTCAGGCGGTAACGGCCTTTGCTACCGAAACTGAAAACCCGCTTATCATGCGCAGAAACCTGAAGCGGGTATTAACCGTACTGGCAGACATTCCCCCGTTCAGTGAAGAAACGGCTGATTCTGTGCGTCAGAAAATTCTTGGGGGTATTGAAGCCATTCCGCTGCCAGCCGGTTATTCTCTGGAATGGGGTGGCGAGTACGAGTCCTCAAGAGATGCCCAGAAAGGCATCTTCTTGTCACTGCCTCTCGGCTATCTGATTATGTTCCTGATTACCGTTTTCCTGTTCAGCACCATACGACAGCCAATTGCTATCTGGTCAACCGTACCGCTGAGCATTATTGGTATTGCTGCCGGGCTGCTGTTGCTGAGAATGCCCTTTTCTTTTACTGCCTTACTGGGGATGCTCAGCCTGTCCGGCATGATTGTGAAAAACGGCATTGTTCTGGTAGAACAGATTAATATTGAGGCAGCCAGAGAGTCTGCCACCGCACAATCTGCCATTCTGGATGCCTGCGTCAGCCGGGTAAGACCCGTCTGCATGGCGGCACTGACCACCATGCTGGGTATGATTCCACTGGTATTTGATGCCTTCTTCAGCTCTATGGCAGTGGCCATTATTTTTGGTCTGGGCTTTGCCACCGTACTGACACTGGTCGTTTTGCCCGTTATCTATGCGCTGCTTTACCGTATCCGGTTTGATCAGGCATAGCACTAGAAAGGAAGTGACGTTACCCGTGGTGGGGCAAGTTTTTTAAATGGCTGATGACCGTCGTTGGACTGATCCCCGGGACACGACCTGTATCCCTGACACCAGAACCATTCATAGTCATGCTCACTATGCGCTCGTGGGTGCTTTGCCATTTTTCACAACTTATAACGATGTTTCAATGGTAATAACTGCCCAGTGCTCTCGGATCTGTTCGTCAATGAATTGCTGAAGATCTTCCCGGATCCATTGCTCACGGGTTTGTGCAACGTTGCCAGCCCCTTCCAGAAGTTCCTGCTCTGAAACCCCGGAGGTGGCCGTAAGGGGATCATAGACTTCCATCAGCAGTTCAGCATTACTTTGTGATTTGGCACACCGAATGGATAAGTCACCATCGAGCTGTTGCAGAAGTTCCATAAACTGGCGATCAGCCAGGAATAAGTCGGTCAGGTATTGTGCAAAGTCCGCCTGATTATTAATGCCATGCCTGAATACGTTCTCAATGTTTTCCATAACCTCGGCAGCGGGGCGGCCCAAGCTGCTATACCGCTGTAAAATATGCGTTGCGGGGAACTGGCACACGGCTCTTGCCAGGTGGTTTTTAACGTACCCCCTGATTTCTGTAGACTCTCTGCTTGCAATTAAAGGGAGTCCACGACTGTCATTTGTTGTAGCCAGCACTTTATACAGCACGGACTCATTGAAAAATAACTTCAGTTTGCAGAAAAAACGGAGCGCGGAAGTCGGGGTTGTTTCTGATGCGAGTTCCTGCTTTAACGCCATAAAAAGCAATCGGGTTTTGATTTGATCAATCACTTCCGAAGTGTGATCCTGACAGTCTTGATCTTGAGCTGCGTTAATGATTTCGGTGATTTCTCCAGCCACTTCCCTGACTTCTGGTTCAGGACAGGCGTCGAGTTGGTGAAGAATCTCCAACAGGCTCTGTTCCAGTATTTCCCGTTGATAAAAAGCGGCTGTCACTTTATTACGTAACCTATCCAGTGCCAGGAATTGCTCAGGAGATAATTTGCTACGAAGATGTTCAAGGGAAGCATTACAGCTATCACCGATTCCACTATTAAGCGCAGGGGGCTGGGGCAGCTGCAGCTGCTGAAATCTTTGACGCACCCTTGTGGGATCAGATGTCCGATGATATTGCATGGTATCTTGCAAGGTTAAACTTTCGAATCGCCCTTCTAGCAGACTCAGTCGATCAAAATCACGTTGTCTGAGCATTCTGTTTCTACGCCTGGCTGCGTCACTCACAGGCCGTGAGTACAAATACGGGATGTCGGGTCGGGAGTTAGCCACCAGTGTTCGCTCTGCTTCGGTCAAGTTGTTCTGGAGGTTACGAATAAATGGCTCCCCTTTTTTCTGACGAAGGAAGTTGCAGTCAGGATAAAATTTACCATGGAGCTGATCCAGATCTGTGCTGTTCTGGATCAGCTCCTGCTCAACAGTGCCACCACAGCAAAAGCACTGTACTTTTCCCAGGTCGTAAGAAAAATAAAAGCCAGAACTTGATAGAGTATTCACGTTACGGAACCCTCGAGGAAACGTCCTGCTCACCTCTCTTGCTGTCTGGCTCGTCAGGCTATAGATGCGTTCTCCGGGCTCTTCCATATCTGGGTTACACAATATTTGACTAGAATCCGACCTTTGATCAGAAACAGCCTGGACTTGGGGAGGGGCATCTTGAGGCCTTTCTGCTTCTAATTCGATTTCCCGGGTTATCCCGGGTATGACCTGAACATCATTGATCAGAAGAAACAGCTGACTTAACTGTTCACTTTGAAGGACATCATGTCTGGCTTCTGGAGATTCAAATTCGAAAGTGACATCAGGCTGGTACAGGGAAAATTGATCTTTGAAATTGCGCCACAAATGTCTGTCTGAAAGTAACTCGCGGAAGGTTGTAAATGATTGGTGGCCCTCCCTGTCAACAATATACAGTTCATTACCTGCTGTTTCAGACACAGTTCTGGAGTTAAACCTTGATGATGAAGCAACATGCGACCCTGTTGCTTCAGTGGCGGTTGATGAACTATTCGATGATGCGCCAGAAACCGGCGTAAATCCATAAGCCATAGTGACTCCCTTCCTGCTGTTACTTCTTAAATTACTACGCTTAGACTTTTATAAAGAAGAAAGGTTTAATATTTTTTTAGAATAAAAAGTCTGTGTTGATCAGGTGTTGTGTTCATCTGATTGTGCCCGTTGATCTACCTGCATAGCCGTGTGTTTACGATATGAGGGATGGCCGGCTTATTTATAGCACTTTCTTTAATCAAGCCAATTAATCCTTTATATAGCAATGTTTTCAAGCCTATTTTCTATTGATTAGAGTCAACTTGATCTCTAATCAAACTCATGGATCAGCATGGTCAAGTAGATCACGGATGGCTTCATTGATAGTCATATTACGCTTTCGGGCATAGTAAGCCAGGCGGTTTTTGGTTTCTTCCTCCAGTTGGATAGCTTTTCTACGGGGGCGATTGATCGGTTGACCATCTTTCCCGATTATTGATGAACCATGATTAAGTCTTTGTTGTCGTACGTTTGCCTGTAGCCTCTGCCAACCTGCTTGCGAGAGCCACTTCAAACACCACAGGTCAAGTGCTTTAGCCTCTTCACATTTGCCACATCCATTTAAATTACTGGGTAAATGGTCGTAAGCTGCCACAGCATCAGGATAGCTGGCCTCTTCTGCAAGCCAGCGATCTAAGCGATGATTATCGATCCATCGCCTTATGGTAAGGCAAAATTCCAGTGAGTTTTGCTCTGTAATACCAACTCTGGGTCTCCCCAGGGCATTTTTTTCATTATCGTCACTATGTGACGAAATATTTAAAGTCATATAAAACTCTTAATACTTACCGTTGCATGTGACTTTATATAATTATCGTTACATACTGACGTTAAATTATTTGTCACAGGAACTGGACTCTTTCAGTATCTTCTCTATTGCTGTGACATACCCTGGTTTATAAAGGTGCCTGCCATTTTCATCCTTAACGCGTCCATTGGGCTGAGAATGCCAGCCTCTCCGAGCCATTAACTTATCACTGATAGCGTCTTCTAGTGCTTCTCTTTGGCTAGGTGTAAATAACCCTGCCAACGATGGAAGTACTTCAACAGTGGCTTGCTCTGTGCTTTTTGTAACCCGCCTATCTACCGTTATAAAAGCTTTGCTTTTTAGTACTTTTAGTTCATTTCTATATAAATCCCTTTCTCTGATAATGGTTCCAATTGCCGCTCTCATTGCAGGATCATTGATCTTTGAGAGTAGGTCATAATCTTTTGCTCCATGATTTTGTTTTGCTCGCTGAAGGGGTTGAATTGGTGGTTTTTTCCGTGTTGTTCCATGTGCCAATGCATAGGCCTCAATAAGAGTGCGGTAATCTGCTCCATTCTTATTATGGATAGACTGAGCTGTTGGCCCCCCAGCAAGAACAGACATTCGGCCAATAGTAGCAATAGAAAAATCCAGTTCTTCCTTTTTCGCCTGCTCTTCTAATAATCCAAAGATTAAATCAAGAGTCTTCTTTTTTCTGCTGTTAGATTTTTCTTTGAGGTTGGAAAGTATTTGCTTCGGATCAACTATAGACATCATCATAATCCGTACAAAGAGATGAATGATTATTTGATATTATGTCTCTCAAAAAGAACATTGTTTTATTGCATGACTTCTCTAATGCCTCTATGCCAACATTTAAAAAACCGGCTTCGTAAAGCGACTGTTTTGCCTCTATTATGCTGCATACTGTCTTCATTCCTGATAGTTGCCAGTCATCAGGGCAAGCTTGCTTTGCCATTATTCTCATTAAAGAGTTGCCAACCATAAGTTGCATTTTTTCATTTAATGTTATAAAGATTGGTTGATAACCTTCACGAATTAACGCTGAGTCTAAAAAATTAGACCTTTTTTCAATTGCTGGAGTTTTTCTTAGATCATCAGCTAACTCAGGATAAACTTCTGCATCTTCACAGATTCCAGAAAGTTGCAACAGTTCCGATTGGGTTTCCAGTAATGCAATTGGTTGATAGATATCATGCAATTTTCCTACTGCAACTAATTTCTGTTTATTATCGTTAGCTTTTCTACTTTCTTCTAAATTGATAATCCGATGAATCAAAGTAAAGCATGCACGCATATCTTTAGCATATTCATCAGCTTCTACGAGTTGTTTTTCATAACGACGTTGAGCCTGTTGAAGTTCCGATTGTTTTCTAAAGGGCATGCTGGCATCTTCTGCTGAAGATCGCTCATCTTCTAAGCATTCCATAATTTGCTCAGCTTCAATAGCTAATTTAGCAGCTAAGGACGCATGATAACTTAGATTGTTAAAGTGTCCTCTGAGTGCATCTAAATATGCTGAGTCGGTTATAAACCAACGACACCTGCAGCAGTTTTCTGGTCCGTGAGGAACAGGATCGTAAACTTGAGAGCGTGGTCTTGCTGATGGGTTTTTACATTCTCCACCATTCCAGCAACCAGCTAGAAGATTTGTTTCATCTGACTTAACTGTGTTACCACCTGCCAAACATAAACCTATATGCCGTTGTTCCCAGCCTGCTGGATTTCTGTTTACAAGAACCATTTCAAGGCTTGTATAATCTCTGAAAATTGCTTTTTCCTTGATTTGCTGAATTGTTGCATCTGTTAAGAAATTGCTAAGCTGTCGTAATTCTTCAGCTTCTATTTTTGATTCAGCCTCATCCATTTTCTGTCTCATTACAGCAGGAGATATCTTTATATAATATAAGGTCATTATCAAGCGGCTATGTCCAGCAACTAATTTTGACAGCACAGGGATAGGAACTTCACCATCCATTGCATAATGAGTAAGTAAACTAACTCTTAAACTATGAAGAGGAAATTCGGTTGAATACCTCTGGCTTATCGGAATGTTCCCGCCATAAGGTTTGACGAATCTCAATAAAGCCTCTCCATTCCTTTTTTTTACTGTACTTTCCAAAGTAAATAATAATCTGTACCATAAGTTAGCTTCGTTGTTGGCACACAACGGCTTCATTTTATCTTCACTTATTGTTGCACTCGCATTTCTAAATAAGAAACAAGTTTTACCAATTTCTTCCAAAAGTGCTTCGGACTTTAATTCACTTGTATGTTTTTTTTGAAGACATGACCAAGGTGTAGGGGACTCTATAGGATTATACTTTTCTTGCCAGTTACGAAGTTTTTCTAGCCAATACAAAACCTGCTCATGTTCCCATGGTATAGTATAACCCCGATCAATCGCCGCTTTGTTTTGGTCTGCGGTTTTATTGGTATTGATATATAAGGCTGTATGACAATTACCTGTATCGGGGGATATAAGACGTCTAAATACACCTTTTGAATATGGATTTTTTTTTGAACCCAAAACAAAACTGTTTTGTTTATTTAATTTAAAAGTTCCATTCAGATAACGCCAAGTATCTGCTTCACCAGAATCAAGCATTCGAACTTGATAAGTCCTTAATGGTAAATGTAACTTGATAAATAAAATCATAGGCCTAACAGGAGACCACATCTGATAGATTTCTAAACCATTCTTTCTCTTTACTCTATAACGCTTTCCATTTCTACTGTAATATTGCCCCTGCTCGACTACTATTTTCCTCCATACACAATCTGGATCATTTGTATCGATAAGGTTTTTAGTCACTTCGTACCAATCTCCAAGATTCCCGGTGACATTTTTTCCAGACTGCTCTTGAGCCCAGGTCCAATTGCTAAAATGCCCATTAGGATCTGGACATAAAATTGATCTTAACTCTTTAATATAACGATATGGAATTGGATTATAAACCGTTTCACTTCGATATCCTTTCTCACTAATATAAGTGAAAGGGTTTTGGAATAAAGCTATTGGTTTTCCGTTGTCATCTGGCTCGCTGAAATAATTAACAATAACCCAGTCAATAAATTCAACTATTTGATTATTTCGAGTGTACTTACCATTAGATTTTACTCCTTGCTCAATAATGGGAAAAAGCTTTGGTAGATAACAGTCGCCATTTAAAAAAAGCAGTGGTTCTGATGAGAGCTCTTGTTTTACTATGTAGGTTTCTAGAAACCACACTACTGACTGAAGCCTTGGCGTAAGACCTAGCTTTATTGAGTGCAACCAGTTTTCAGCATATTCTCTCCACAACTCCCATTCTTTACCATATTTTTTTGTGAGCCATGAACAACTTAAATCAGTTGTTCGGTTGTCTATTCTTTTCCTACTCATAGTTACTAACCTTTAAAAAATACTGATTATTAATCAGCATATACTTTCATTAGCTCATCCCAATCAGACTGACGTTGATTAGTTGTGTTATCTATACCTTCGCTCTCTATAATTGAGTTTGCTTTATTCAAAGACTGACTAATATCTTCTAAGGATGGCGCTGTATAAATATCTTGACTTTCTATTGATACATGATGTAGAACTTTTTGAATTATTCTAGGATGAACACCTGCTCTTTCTAACCTTCTTCCCATAGAATGACGATGGCTGTGGGGTGTTAGTCCTGCCTCTTTTGAGGGTGCTTTTCCTATCCGAATTAAACCTCTTTTATAAGCATCATTGAATGCATTTAAAGTTAAAGCTGCGCCTATATTTTTTTTGGAGAAGCTTACAAAAGCATAAGGATGTAACCTATCAGTAACAGCAAGATACTTAATATACATGCGCCAAAGTTTATTAAATAATACCCCCGCTTTGGTTGGAAACCAATACAGTTGAATGTATTTGTCAGAATGATCCATTACCCGACATTTCCAGCCCACCTTCTTCGTACCAAGTATTTTATTTCTTGGGGTAATTAGATATCTTTCTCGAAGATATGCAGCTCTATGTGTTTGCCCTTGTGATCCAACCCAATTATCGGGAGCCTTTCCTTCTTCTGGATGATAAATGCGAATAGATACGCTTTCAGAGTTTAATGGATCTATTAATACATCATTTATCCATAAGTGAAGGGCTTCACTTTCACGGCACCCAGTAAAATGCAACATAAGCAAAATAAGTTGATTTCGGATTGCTGATCTTGGATCTTTATTTGCTCCTATGCCATTTACAAAAAAATCTTTAAATATATTTTCTGGAAATTGTGTTGCAGTGTGACTGCTAACGACTAAAAGTCGTTTCCCCATGATGTTTCTTGCTCTTAAAGATGTGGAACTAATACTTTTATCCTTAATATGACCAAGAAAATCTTCTTGATTACGACGATACCAAGCAGCATAATTTAACCGTTCTTCAAATCTGGAGGCCATCCTATTGGGGTTCATACTTTTAAGGTTTTCAATATTATCTGCTAAGTAATCAGTTAGTCCCGTTAAAGAATTAATAAGGCCATTTACCGTTTGAGTTGATGCAGGAAGCCAATATAAACCTGATGGATCATATCCATCGTTGTCGATCGTGCCACTGTATAGATGTCGTACGAAAGACTCAAAAAGTGATTTTGGGCTTGAAAAGCAAGATTGGTTAGCTTCGATATATTGCATGAGTAGATATGCTCCATGCACTACTCTTTCGCACCATGAGTTGCTTCGGTTGTGTTGGTTTACAAGGAGGTAATCAAGTAGAGGTTCCAGGACACCATCTTTACTAACAAGCACAGGCAATTCAAGCTCAAACCCAGTGTTATCGGTTACCACTCTAGCTCTGGTTTTCACAGATGTAACCATTAATCTAATCTCGATTAGAAAGATTATAAAGATGACTATTAATCTGACTTAAAAGTAGTGGTAAGATTCTGAAAAACAAGCCTATTTTGAGACTATTTGAGTATAAAGATTATACTTTTTTCTACTATAAATAAGGCCGGTAAATGGGGGTTCATGTGTAAGTATGCGGTGAACCCCGAAAAATATACGAGATCAACGCATCTGATTCATGACCATCAGACTGAGAATCTATAATGTTTGCCCTGAGTCGTTGATCTGGAGAAAGCTAATTTATGTCATCTGTCGAGCAAGACGATATACACAACCTTCCTGTCAGCGAAGTGTACTGGCAACCAATGCCTGCGAATGGTTATGTCGAGATCAGGGTTTCAATTGGATCAGGCATAGCCCTATGAACACTCATTTGTAGCTTTTTCAGAAAAAAAACGAATATTATTCGAAAAAATTTCATAAACCGGTAACCTGATGTCCAGACAACAAAAACGCCAGCAAAGAGAGGCCGATATCCTGACAGCAACGATCAAGTTGCTGGATGAGCGCAGTTTTCTCGATCTGCGCATGTCTGATATTGCCAAGGCAGCCGACTGCTCCATGGGAGCAATTTACTCACACTTTTCCAGCAAAGAGGATCTGCTACTGGGATGTGCCGATGCCATTTTCAAAATGCGTGAACCAGTAAAGAAGCGCATTTTCCAGCTGGATCTGCCTCCTCATGAACGTATGGTTCTGATGTGCTTCTGTCTATGGTATAGCGATGACCAGTATCCGGGGCATTACCGCCTTCAGCAACTGGCCATGAACCCTTTTGTCTGGGAACGGGCTTCCAGCCAGCGGTACATTGCCATCAATGAGTTCAGTAATGAAATGTACTCATGGATGAAGGTAATTTCCAAAGAGCTCCTTGAGCAACACCCAACACTGGACTATTCGGAAGAGCTGGCCCTGGAGCTGGAGCTGGGCCTCTTTGCCTGCACCTGGGGCTTATTTCAGATAAAAGAGTCCGGGTTTGAAGTGTTTAATAAGGTACTGTCCCCTGAAAAATCGTACGCCATGCATAAACGACAAATTAAGCGTTTTTTCACAAGCTGGGACATATATCCTGACAACTTTGATGAACGACTGAGCGCTCTGGAAGTTCTGACCAGAAAACTCGTTCAGGAAGAATTGCTGGATTAGCTTTTATTGACAGCTGTGACGCTTGCAATGACTTTAAACAACAACGAATAATATTCGTTTTAAATTCGAAAAGAACTTACTAATACATAAAGAACAAGGAATCCCATGAAACCAAACTCACTTGCCAGATTTGTCCGCACTGTGACAATGGCAACCGTTTCTCTCAGTTTTCTGACCGCCTGTTCAGAGCCTGTAGAACAAGAGGTCAGTGTCGTACGACCGGTAAAGCTGTTCGAAGTGGTCAACCAGCGGTCACAAAATCTCAGGGAGTTCCCTGCAATCGTCGCAGCCAGTGAAGAAGCATCTATCTCATTCCGGATTCCAGGTGAACTGATCGAGTTTCCGGCGACCCCCGCAATGATTGTTGAAAAGGGCCAGTTGCTGGCAAAACTGGATGACCGTGATCTCAGGAACGAAGTGGCAGCCCTTCAGGCCGATTACGACCTGGCAGCGTCCGACTTTCATCGTATTCAGTCCCTGCGTGATAAGAAGATGGTGTCCCAGTCTGACTTCGATAACGCCAGCACTCGTCTAAAGGCATCCAGAGTCAAACTGCAACTGGCTAAAGACCGCCTCAGCGATACGGTATTAACCGCACCTTTTGCTGGCCGTATTGCCCAGACTCTGGTGGAAAACTATCAGTCCGTTCAGGCCCAGCAGCCGGTTCTGATTCTACAGGATCATCACACTCTGGATGTCAGTATCCAGGTGCCTGAAAGCATTCTGACCCGGGTAAAGGAAGACCGCATCGATCCAGCCTATCAGCCAGTAGTGACCTTTGCAGGCAGCCCTTCAGGGAGCAATGGCACAGAATACAAGGTCTCTTATAAAGAGCATGCCACCAAAGTTACTCCAGGTACCCAGTCTTATGAAGTGACCTTTTCCATGCCTGCACCACAGTCGTTTACCGTCTATCCGGGTATGGGCGCAACTATGGCGATAGATATCCCCCGCGCTATGGGCAATGACAGCTCTGCTTCTGAATTTATTGTACCCATGACAGCCGTTCTTAAAGACGACAGCAGTGGTCAATATCAGGCCTGGGTATATAACGCTGAAACCGGAACAGTTACCCCAAGGTCCGTTACCGTTGGTCGTATTACCCATTCCGGGATTACCGTTACCTCCGGTCTTGAGGATGGTGAACAGATTATATCTGCTGGCCTGAACCGTTTGCGTGCAGGTATGGAAGTCAAGCCGCTGGAACGTGAGCGTGGAGTATAACCATGAATATCGCTGAATATTCAATTAAGAACAAAGTCATCAGCTGGACACTGGTTGTCCTGCTGCTGATTGGCGGCGTAGTGTCGTTTAATAATCTGGGGCAACTGGAGTTTCCTGAATTCCCGATTCCCCAGGCGATGGTTAACACCGTTTACCCCGGTGCCTCACCGGAGCAGGTTGAGGAAGAAGTTACTCTGCCACTGGAACGCGCTATACAGCAGCTGGAATACGTGAAGAATATCACGTCCGTCTCCAGCGCTGGCAATTCCCAGATAATGGTTGAGCTGTCCTTCGATTTCAAGGCGAACCAGCACCCGCAGATATGGGATGAGCTACGCCGCAAGATTGGTGACAGCCAGGGGACGTTACCTCCCGGCGTCTATCCATCCATCGTCAATGACGACTTCAGTGACGTTTACGGCATTCTGTATAACATCAGCGGTGAAGATTACACTTACCGGGAACTGGCAGACTATGCCAACATTCTGCGACGTGAGCTGACACTGGTAAAAGGTGTTAAAAAAGTCTCTATTGCCGGTAACGTTTCCGAGCAGGTCGTCATTGAAATATCCCAGTCAAAACTGGCTTCACTGGGCGTGGACCCGAAGTTGATCTTCGGCCTGATCCAGAACCAGAACATTGTCTCCAACGCTGGAAGTATGCTGATCGAAGGTCAGTCTGTACGCATTCACCCAACCGGAGAATTTCAGTCCATTAAGGAACTGGAACGACTGGTGATCAATATTCCGGGCAGCTCCGAGCTGGTGTACCTGGGTGATATTGCCACTATCTACAAAGCCTTTGATGAAACACCGTTTAACCTGTACCGCAGCAATGGTCAGAAAGCATTGTCGGTGGGTATCTCCTTCTCCAAAGGTGTTAACGTTGTCGACGTTGGTCGTGCCGTTAACCAACGCATGGCCGAACTGGAGTCCAGCCGCCCCCTGGGCATAGAGCTGACCCCTGTATATAGCCAACCCGATATTGTTGACCACTCGGTGCAAAACTTTATCATCAGCCTGGTTGAAGCGGTTGCCATCGTTATTGTTGTTCTCCTGTTTGCCATGGGATTACGCTCCGGCCTGTTGATGGGCGGTATTTTGTTGCTGACCATTCTCGGCACGTTTATAGGCATGAACATTCTGTCTATACAGCTGGAGCTGATCTCTCTGGGTGCGTTGATCATCGCCCTGGGAATGCTGGTCGATAACGCTATTGTGGTGACAGAGGGAGTACTGGTAGGGCTGCAACGTGGTCAGACCCGTATGGAAGCGATCAAGAACATCGTTCAACAGAATATCTGGCCACTGCTGGGCGCGACCGCTATAGCCATCATGGCTTTTGCTCCCATCGGGCTATCTCCGGACGCTACCGGGGACTTCCTGGGGTCTCTGTTCATGGTTCTGTTGATCTCTTTGAGTATCAGCTGGGTTCTGGCAATTACCCTGACACCGTTCTTCTGTCACATGGTCTTCAAAGACCCGGATCAAACGACACTGACCGGTAACCCTGAAGACCCGTACAAAGGCATTCTGTTTGTCGCTTATCGTGCCATTCTGAATAAGGCGCTGAAACATCGCATTATTTCACTGGTGTTGGTTGTTACTGCCCTGCTGGGTGCGATTGCAGGTTTCTCCCACGTTAAACAGGCATTCTTCCCACCCTCCAATACGCCGCTGTTCTTTGTTGACGTATGGATGCAGGAAGGCACCGATATACGACAAACCCAGAAAAATATGCAGGTACTTGAGCAGGAGGTCCTGGCCTTTGATGAGGTACACAACGTTACCACGGTAATGGGCATGGGCGCACAACGCTTTATTCTCACTTATACGCCGGAGAATCTGTATAGCAGCTATGGTCAGCTGATGATTGAAACCGACAGTCTGCAGACCATTGAAACCCTGCTGCCAAAAATTCGTGAGCACCTTGAGAGCCAGCACCCTGAGTACGAATACAAATTCAAGCTGCTGCAAAACGGCCCCGCACCTGCTGCCCGGATTGAAGCTCGTTTCTACGGGCCAGACCCGGACGTGCTGCGCCAGCTGAGCGCACAGGCGGTTGAAATCATGGAAGCGGTTCCGGGTGCGGTTGATATCCGCAATAACTGGCGGGAACCGGTAGCGATTGTTCGTCCACAACTGGATGAAGCAGCTGCCCGTCGCAGCGGCATCACCAAACAGTCACTGGACAACACCCTGCTGATGAACTTCAGCGGTCGACAGGTCGGCTTGTACCGTGATGGCAGTCATCTGTTGCCTATTGTTGCCCGCGCACCAGAGGCAGAACGCTTAAATGCAGACCATATTAATGACCTGCAGGTATGGAGCCAGGAGCGCAATGCGTTTGTTCCCATCAACCAGGCCGTGAAAGGGTTTGAGACCAGAACCGAAAACCCGCTGATCATGCGCCGCAACCTGAAGCGTGTTCTGACAGTGTTGGCTGACGTAGCACCGTTCAGTAACGACACGCCGGAATCCATGCGCCAGAAGCTGAAAGACGACCTTGAAGCCATCCCTCTGCCAGAAGGTTACAGCTTCGAATGGGGAGGAGAGTTCGAAAAGTCTACAGAAGCCAACAAGAATATCTTCAGATCTCTGCCAGTAGGCTACCTGTCGATGTTCCTGGTGACTATCCTTCTGTTCAATACTTTACGACAGCCACTGGCTATCTGGTCAACAGTGCCGTTGAGTATTATTGGTATTGCTGCGGGTCTGCTGCTTCTGAATATGCCGTTCACTTTTACCGCCTTGCTGGGGATGCTGAGCCTGTCCGGTATGGTGTTGAAAAACGGCATCGTACTGGTTGAGCAGATCAACATTGAAGCGAAAAACGCTACATCTATGCAGAAGGCGATTCTGGATGCCTGTGTCAGCCGTGTGCGTCCGGTCTGCATGGCCGCTCTGACCACGATGCTGGGGATGGTGCCGCTGATTTCAGATGCTTTCTTCAGCTCCATGGCAGTGACCATTATCTTTGGTCTTGGTTTTGCCACGGTACTGACGCTGGTGGTGCTGCCGGTGATTTACTCACTGCTGTACCGTGTTCGTTTTGATCAGTAAGTGACAACTGAATGAACTCCGACATCCTGTTCTATCAGAGGCCAGGAGCCTGTCGGAGTTCATTTTTAAAACACGGGTTCAAAGATATGATTCGTTTTGCTGTTATCGGTACCAACTGGATCAGCCACGCCTTTTGCCAGGCCGCCCACACGACCAGACTTCTCAAGCTGACTGCCGTTTATTCCCGCACACTGGAGACTGCTCATGCCTTTGCTGAGCAATATGCGGTGACTGACTGCTATGACCATCTTGAAGCAATAGCTGATAACCCGGATATTGATGCTGTTTATATTGCCAGTCCAAACTCCCTGCACGCTTCCCAGGCAGAGCTTTTTCTAAAACAGGGCAAGCATGTTGTTGGTGAAAAGCCTCTGGCATCCAATATTGACGAAGTAAGGCATTTGATCGAAATTGCCCTGGCAAACAACGTCGTATTAATGGAAGCCATGAAAACCCGCTATCTGCCAAACCTGCAAATAAGCCGGGAAGCTCTGCCTTCACTGGGAAAAATTCGGCGAGCGCATTTCAGTTTCTGCCAGTACTCTTCCCGCTACCAGAAATACCTGGATGGCGAGAACCCGAATACCTTTAACCCTGAGTTCTCAAACGGTTCTCTGATGGATATTGGTATCTACCCGCTGACCGCAGCCATTGAACTGTTCGGTAAGCCTGAGCAGGTTTCAGCCAGTGGCAGTCTGTTAGAGTCCGGAGTAGACGCCCACGGCTCCCTGACATTGAAGTATGAAGGCTTTGAAGTACTGGTCAGCCATTCAAAAGTCAGCGATGGACTGACACCCAGTGATATTCAGGGAGAAGCCGGAGCGCTGCTGATCGAGCAAATTTCCGACTGCCGCACAGTGACACGCATTATCAGAGGGGAAGCACCAGAGAAGCTGGGCATTACCCAGCCTGAAAATACCCTGGAGTATGAAGCAAAGGCCTTTGCAGAACTGATCCAAAACAGGCAGTACCAACACCCCGGTCTTGTGACCACTCAAGTCATCAGCGAAATTATGACCGACGCCAGAAAAATGCTTGGCGTCGTATACCCTGCCGACAGATTATCATAGCAGCGGACTAATCAGCTGCATGGTATTTTCCAGAAGCTTTCTCCGGAAAGGCCGGTTAGCCCAGCTGGATGGCTCAACAGGTTCTGACAATGCAATGTAGCTTTCCAGCAGCAGCGCCATGGTCTGGCTGAAAGCCCGGTCGTAAATGATCAGGGTGACTTCGAAATTCAGCCAGACACTGCGCATATCAAGGTTTACCGTACCAAACAAAATGGTAGAGCGATCCACCAGTACGCACTTGGTATGCAGCAACCCCCCTTTAAACTGCTGAATGCTGACGCCCGCATTCAGCAGCTCGTCATAATAAGAACGACTGGCATAATGAACCATACGGGAGTCGTTTTTTTCCGGCACCAGCAGCTGCACATCGACACCTCGCATGGCGGCAGAACGCAGCGCCGTTAACAGGGCTTCATCCGGTACAAAATAAGGTGTGGAAATCAGCAATTCTTCTTTACTCTCATAAATCGCTGTCAACAACACCTGATGAATGGATTCCCGCTGCCCGTCAGGACCCGAAGGCATAATATGCACAGCCGCCCGGTTGTCGCTCAACTGGTTGCGGGGCATCTCATAAGTTGACTGTAAAACGGAGAATGGCTCGCCGGTTTCCAGGGTTCGGTCCCAATGCACGACAGTAGACATTACATGAGCCGCAACACCTTCCATGCGCACCATGGCATCGACCCAACGCCCGACGTTGGCGTCGGTTTTAAAGTATTCCGGGTCCACCAGGTTAAAACTGCCAGTCCAGGCAATATCATCATCCACAGCCAGTATCTTGCGATGGTTGCGAATGTCGATGCGCTCCACCAGCATACGCAGCAAGCCCACCGGCAGTGACTCGGTTACACTGATCCCTTCCAGACGAAAGCGCCTGCCCCAGTAGTGCCTTAAAAAATGACGACTGCCCACTCCATCCAGCACCACCACACAATCAACGCCCCGTCTGGCTGCCCTGACCAGAGCTTCTGCCAACTCTCTGCCACGCCCGGTGGCGTCCCAGATATAAAACTCCAGAGCAATACTTTTTTTCGCCCGTTCAATATCCTGAAGAATGCCATCAATAATGGCATCGGTTTCGTGAAAGAGTTGCAGATTGCTGCTGGGCATAACCGGAATACCCAGCGCCTGCTCGGAAAGGGTATAGATACCAGGGTGTTGTTGAGCGGCATCCTGCCTGACCGACGTGCCTGAGATAACCGCAGTCAGATGATCAGACCACTGTTCATAATCCGGATGCAGTTTTTCCAGCCGTTTGATACGTTTGATGCCCAGACGACGGGGGCCAAACAGCAGATAACAGACAAACCCGGCAACCGGTAAGGCAAACAACAATACCAGCCACGCCAGGGATACCCCAACAGAGCGCCGGTGCATAATAATGTTCAGTGCAAACGCCATAATCAGGGCAAGATAAACGCCCCCAAACAGGATGCTGTACCAGGAACTATCCATTAACTGCCATAAAAATCATTGTTATCAGGAAAACAGTAAGTGGCCGTAATTATTCCACAGCAGTTTTCCAGTCATTATCAGGGAGATTATCACAATCATCGGTCGAATAATCTTCTGACCTCGGCTCATTACCATTTTTGAACCCAGTCTGGCACCAATCAGCTGACCGGTAATCATCACCAGGCCGACTCTCCAGACTACGGCTCCGCCCAGTATAAAGAACAGCAGCGACGCGATATTGCTGGTGCAGTTTAGCACTTTAGTATGGGCTGTCGCCCTGGTCAGGGAGAACCCCATCAGGCTGACAAAGGCAATAGCAAAGAACGAACCAGTTCCCGGACCAAAGAAACCATCATAAAAGCCAATACCGAATCCGGCTGTCAGGGCAAACAGGTTAATGGAAAAGCGCTGCTTACGATCTTTGTCGCCAACACTGGGAGAAAACAGGAAGTAACCGGCAATGCCGATCATCAGGAAGGGGATGATCTGTTCCAGCACACTGGCATCAATCGTCTGTACCAGTATGGTACCCAGGGCGCTGCCCACAAAAGTCAGGGCAATGGCAAGCTTCAGGTCGCCCAGTTTCACCATGCCCTTGCGAACAAAATAATAACTGGCAGAAAAGGCTCCGCCACTACTTTGCAGTTTATTGGTAGCCAGCGCCTGAGCCGGAGTTAATCCCACCGCCAGCAAAGCGGGTACCGTAATCAACCCGCCACCACCGGCAATGGAATCGACAAACCCTGCCGTCAATCCCACCAGAAACAACAACAGCGCCCAGTCCAGACTCAATACAAATTCCAAAGCCAGCCTCTTCGTATAATGGAACGTTGGTAATAATAACGCTGCATTGTACGTAGTTGTGCCTGTTCTGGCATGAGGAATTATGCGGTCTTTATACCGTCTCAAAGCCCAACTTCAGCAGTGCGGCTATAATAGTTTGCTCGTAGTCTCTGAAAGAGTAGAGATCGTTATGAAGACAGCTTCATTCCTTCTGGCCAGTGGTATTTCCACTTCCCTTTTCGCAGCTTCCCTGAGCTTTGATGACCAGACGCGAGCTATACCAGGCACCTTTGGCTTTAGCGCCAAAGGAGCAGGTTTTGTCAATAACGCCTTAGTGTTTTTTACCAAAGTAGAAGGGCAAATATTTCAGATTCTCCCTGTCAAAAAAGCGGGCGGTGTAATGGTTCCGTATAACACTAATGTACAATTGCAAAACGCAAACAGTGACACGGTTCCTACGTATCAACCCTACCCCGGGGGAAGCATTGGCTGGTCTAAGGACAATCTGGATAACTACAACCCTACTTACCGGTTTGATATCTTTGCTGGAGGCATGTACTACTATATGCCCGAAATGTCCTACGAAATGGTGGTAGAAATCGACGGTAGAGTGATTGGCAGTAAAAAAACCAACATCAACAGCAACTGGGATCCGTTAACGCTTAAAGGCGTCTCCTTCGGTAACAACAGCGAATTGAAAGTAACACTGAAACCTATCAGTTTAGGTGAACTGCCTGAGCATAATGATAGCCAGGAGCTGCAGTATGATGAGGCTATAGAGCAGGACACGGTTTCCCCATAACCAAATGAAACTCAGAATAATTCTGATCTTTAAAGGTAAAAAATGTACAAACAAGCCTGCTTAAATATCCGGTCATACACAATCGAATACTTCTGGCTTATTGGGCAGGAGGGCAAAAGCTACATTTTTTTGTTCATGGCTGTTTAGTACAAAACCTGCACAACATTAGGTAAGGCGGGGCTATTGCCCCGTCCTTCCCACAGAACCGTGCGTACGGACCTCGTACACGGCTCCTGCACTCTCTATCCCTTAACAATAAGGGGCAAGAACGCCCGTTTTAACGCCTTCCAAATTGAACAACTTTATCTCATTGAACCAGTTGTTCGGCATGGCTAAATGCGACAGGGGACTGCACGCATTTCTCCATGAACGCATTTTGATGTACTTAAATGGTGGCTTGTAACCCAGTTGCTTCAGCCGACGATGCAGCTTCGCTGGTTTCTTCCACTGTTTCAGTTGTAAACATCTCAGCCTGCGCCTCATCCATCCTGTCAGCCGTTTTAATTCACGACTACAGTTCGCTATCCTGAAGTAATTAGCAAATCCTCGTATCACAGGGTTCAGTTCTCGGATTACTCCTTCAAGGTTCGTTCCCCGATTCCTTTTCGTGATTCGCTTTACCTTTGCTTTCAGTGCGTTGAGCTTCTTTTCCTGTATGCGCGTATAGCTGCTCAGGATTTCAACTCCCAGAAATTTCACACCCTCGCCGCTATGGGCTATGTGTGTTTTATTCTGGTTGACCGTCAGTTTCAGGTCTTGCTCCAGTACTTTGGTCGCCACTTTCAGAGCGTTTTCTGCCGCTGCTTTGGAGCCACACAGAATCAGGATATCGTCCGCATAGCGGACAATCCTGTGCTTGCGTCGCATCATTTCCTGATCAAACGCATCAAGATAGACGTTTGAGATTAAGGGACTGATCACTCCGCCCTGTGGACTGCCTGTTTCCGTGGCTTCCAGTTGATAGCCAACCATCACCCCGCTTTTCAGGAACATTCTGATCAGGTTCAGGATGCTTCCATCTGCCACTTTGTGCCTGAACGCCTTGAGAATTAACTCGTGGTCGAGTCGGTCAAAGCATTTGGACAAGTCCATGTCCACCACCCAGCGTCTGTCGTACTTCCGTATGAACAGGGTCGCCTTGGTAATGGCTTGATGGCAGCTTCGATTCGGTCTGTACCCATAGCTGGACGGGTGGAAGTCCGGATCAAAGATCGGGGTCAGGATATTTAGAAGTGCTTGTTGGACGATTCGGTCTTTTACTGCGGGGATTCCCAGCAGACGCTTTCCACCGTCTTCTTTGTCGATTTCTACACGCTTTACCGGTAGCGGTTTGTAGCGCTTTTCCCGCAATTCAAGCAGTAACTGTTCAAGATTACCACGCAGATTCGAGGCGTAGTCGCTCAGGCTCTGCCCATCTATTCCGGCCGCACCTTTCGCTTTCCATACCTTTTTGAATCCGTTGTAAAGCGCTTCCATCGTCAGCAAGCGCCCATACAGGCTATAATATACTCTCATCAGTTACTGTCTCACGACAGACAGATTGCGCCATCCTTCTACTGTGGCCGGATTCTTCATGGACATTCACAGGCGTTCTGGCTCAAGGCAATCTACCTGCTACCTGTCCTTTACTCCCGAGCGCGGCTCTTTCTTTTAGCAGGATTGTTCCCAACCTCACCAGCCGAAGATGTCCTGCCTCGTCAGGCAGCTTGTGCGCTCACAGTGTCATTCCTGCGGTCTGACTGTTCTTTAAGAATGCTTCACCCCTTCGCAACATCTGCCGCTTTTGACGACACATGCCCTACAGTCACTCTGGCTGTAGTCATTCCGGTTTTGCCCTCCGAACGGTTACCCGCCTTCACAGGCCGGAATTTCATCACTACTACAGGATCATCTGCCACCTCACACCACTGTTACCCTTGAGTTTCCTCTTGCGATAACAGCCCCTGAGATTCAGAGATTGATGCCAGGCTTCCCCAGTTACTAAACGGTTCCCTGTCAGAAATGCCACCCTCAAGCACAGAGTTGGGACTGACTGAGTATCGGGCTTTGCGCTATTTCGCACGCTTGCCGCTCCCAACCTGCCGAATCAGGTTCGCTTGCGCTGTGTACCTCTGACTTCCTATGGCTTCCTTCAGACCCAACCGTTGGCCAGTTACGCCCTTGCCATTCAGATTGCCTTCCCCTCAGTCGGGGCGGCTCAGGCTTCTTTCAGCCTGACGGGTTTGCCCGCTTCGCTGGGCAAACGAAAAAAGCCTGCTTAATCACTTAAGCAGGCTTTTAAAATTCTTCATCAGAGAAGATGGCTGGGGTAGCAGGATTCGAACCTGCGCATACCAGGATCAAAACCTGGTGCCTTACCGCTTGGCGATACCCCAACGATGTCATTAAGACGAGGATGATGGTAGCTAGGGGCAGATTCGAACTGCCGACCCCAGCATTATGAGTGCTGTGCTCTAACCAACTGAGCTACCTAGCCATCAAACCGGCGTGCATTATCTGGATTTCTAATTAATCTGTCAACCGTTATGCCATTGAGCTTAAACTCAAAAACAACCAGACCGGCAACGCAACCTCTGCTTTGCAGAAGCCGACAGAAAAATGGCTGGGGTAGCAGGATTCGAACCTGCGCATACCAGGATCAAAACCTGGTGCCTTACCGCTTGGCGATACCCCAACTGGTGTCGTTAAGACGCTTTCGAAGTTACCATCGTTTCAATCAATGTCAACCAGTGGTTGCAGTCATTGCCTGCAATGGTAGCTAGGGGCAGATTCGAACTGCCGACCCCAGCATTATGAGTGCTGTGCTCTAACCAACTGAGCTACCTAGCCCCGAAAGACGAAGCGCATTTTCAGGATTTATGCCTTGCCTGTCAACCACTTGGGCTGTTTTTTCAGCAAATACCTACTAATACTTCGAAATTGCTACGGATTCTATCTCAGGAGGACACACAGGGTATGACATCATCACGACCGTGAACATACCATGCGTGTTTTTATAGAACAGTTGCATTACATTATTTACACCCGTTATCGCAGTCCCTTGTCTGCCTCAACGGAGGACAACTACATCTACTTTATGCCCGGGGGCAAAGGACTGCTCGGTGCAATCTTTATTCCCTTTAATAAGGGTACTGACGAAGCTGAAAACCTGAAACAGATTCGCCGCATTATTCTTGAGAGCAAAGCCTTCTCTGGTACATAAGGGAAAGCAATAAAATAAGTAACCGCTTCATGGTGGAATCTTACACCTGACCAACTTTGTTCGAAGCTGTTATTTATAGGTGATCAAATCATTTTTTATCATTTATACCCAACCCGATTAAATGATAACGGCACAGGCTTTACTCAATTCCATGATGAATGAATGATTAATCATCAATTCAAAGGAGCATGCGCATTTTAACTGTGCAAACAAGAAATTATGCTTTGACACAAAGCCTAAACATTCAAGTATCATACTGGGGTTTCCTGTTTATCTGCATTTCGGGGGAAGTGCAGGCAGTAAACAGGTAACACTTGTCTGACTTGCTCGATAGGGGATTTTTAATGCTAAAGAAGAAATTTTTTAAAACAAAAAAAGAGGCTGAAGTTACTTTTGAGTTTTCCAGAGACGACATTAAATCCGTAGCACTCGCCGGAGAGTTCAATGAGTGGAGCCCGCTAACAATGAAGTACGTTAAAAAGGACAAGGTTTTTCGTACAAGAGTCCGTCTGCCAAAAGATTCCTCATTCCGTTTCAAATACCTGCTGGATAATGAAACCTGGGAAAACGATTATCAGGCTGACGCTTATGTACCTAACCAGTTCGGTACCGAAGACAGCGTGGTTGATACCAAAAAAAGCGTTTGATAGCGTGTTGATGGCAAAAGAGTCAGCAGCGCTGACTCTTTTTATTTAAAGGGAAGGAGAAGCATTAAACGTTAAAACGGAAGTGCATTACATCGCCATCCTTAACGATGTACTCCTTTCCTTCCAGACGCAGGCGGCCGGCTTCCTTCGCACCCTGCTCACCATTGTACTCAATGAAATCGTCGTAAGAGGTCACCTCGGCACGAATAAAGCCACGCTCGAAGTCAGTATGAATAACGCCTGCGGCCTGAGGCGCTGTGGCACCAATTTTAACCGTCCAGGCACGTACTTCCTTCACACCGGCAGTGAAGTAGGTCTGCAGGTTCAGCAGCTGGTAACCCGCGCGGATCACACGATCCAGACCCGGCTCTTCCATACCCAGGTCCTGCAGGAATTCATCGCGCTCATCGTCTTCCAGCTCGGAAATTTCAGCTTCCAGTTTATTGCAGACAGGTACAACTACTGCACCTTCCTGTTCAGCAATCTCACGCACTTTATCCAGGTAAGGATTATCTTCAAAACCGTCTTCGTCCACGTTAGCAATGTACATGGTCGGCTTGGTGGTCAGCAGGTGGAACATGCGGGCCAGCGCCTGCTCATTGTCGTCCAGCTTCAGAGAGCGAACCGGATTGCCTTCTTCCAGATGCGGAATCAGCTTTTCCAGCAGCGCTTTTTGTGCAACGGCTTCCTTGTCACCACTCTTGGCAACACGAACTACGCGCTGGTGCTGTTTTTCACAGCTTTCCAGGTCAGCCATGGCCAGCTCAATGTTGATGATGCCAATATCCGCTTCAGGGTCGACCTTGTTGGCAACGTGAATAACATTATCGTTTTCAAAACAGCGCACAACGTGGGCAATCGCATCGGTTTCACGGATATTCGCCAGAAACTTGTTACCCAGACCTTCCCCTTTGGAAGCACCTTCTACCAGACCGGCAATATCGACAAACTCCATGGTAGTCGGCAATACACGCTCAGGACTGACAATCGCTGCCAGCTTGTCCAGGCGCGGGTCAGGCATAGCCACTACACCGGCGTTTGGCTCAATGGTACAAAACGGGAAGTTTTCGGCGTCAATACCTGCCTTGGTCAGTGCATTGAACAGAGTGGACTTACCGACGTTGGGCAAGCCAACGATGCCGCATCTAAAACCCATAAAAGTTACCAGCCTTTATCTATTAACAAAAAGAATGAATGGGGCCGGATTATAAGGACTGCCGGATAATAATCCACCTGATTTAATGCTATCGGTTTTGGATCAATGGCACTGACTTAAGGCGCTATCCCTAAAGCAACAAGGGCTGCGGAAGTTTAGGCTTCGTATTGGCCGCCTGGAAGATCATTGTCATCAAATGGTGGAAGGGTGTATTGCTCACCCTGATCAGAAGGTGTTCATTTTGACTGGAGTACGCAACACCATAGCCACTTGTTAGCCGTCTATACATATTAAATCATTGTCGTTTACAAGCTTACATGTTACATTGTTACCCATCATGAAGTAAGGATAAAGTGATGAGCCATGTAATACGAATTCCAGCAAAAATATACAACCGTTTAGAACAACATGCACAAGGCTTTGATACACCAGCTAATGTTATTGAAAAGCTATTGAACCATTATGAAGGCTTAACAAACAAAGCTTTAGAAAGCTCAGAAAAAAGAAAAAAAGATACTACAAAATATATTTTCAGAGATTCTGCATATGGAAAGTCAAGGTTAGTTCATGCAGTTATACGTGAGCATGTTTTAGCCAACCCAGATATTTCATACGAAGAATTGAAGCATCTATTTCCTAAATCTATCCAAGGATCTACAGGTGTTTTCAACGATTCAGAGTATGTGGAAGAAAAATACAAGGGAAAAACAAACAAAAGACACTTCATTAAAGATAATGATCTCATTCAACTTACTGACTGTAAGATTACAGTAAGCACAGAATGGGGAGCTGGAAATATTAATGGCTTCCTTCAAAGCGCATCATCTTTGGGCTACGAAATAATACCAAGCAGCGACGGCTAAATCGGGTAGCCGGAGGTCTCTAACCTCCAGCCCCCACACCACACCGGCGTGCGGGTCCGCACCGGGCGATTCACCGAGGATGGTGAAACCTGATCCACAAGTCTTTCAGGGAAACAAGCCCGAGTTTACTGAGAGAACTGTCGTTTAATGCTAACTGTGCCGCATAGGTTTTGCTTAGCCGGTAATACCCTTTGCTACTGACTGCAATCGAGGCGGCCTTGATGTGATCAACACCTAACCTGATTAAATTTCTGTAACGGGTTTTCGGCTTTCGCCATTGCTTGATAAAACAACAGCGAATCCGCCGACGTATCCATTGATCCAGTCGCGGTATGGGACTGTAATATTCGGTTATCCTGAAATAACCCATCCAGCCCCGGATATATTCGGCCAGCTTCTTCAAGCGATATTCCATCGATACTCCCCAGCTTCGGCCAGTGAGTTTCAGGGTTTTCCACTTGAAACGGTTCAGACTCTTCTCCGACCAGCGGATTCGCTTCCCTGTAAAGGTAAAACTCAGGAACTCAGCTTCGGTAGCTTTCACTACCTTGCTCTTTGTCGGGTTTACTCTCAGTTTTAGCCTGCGCTCAAGGTAGCGGGTGATGCTTGCCATCACTCGCTCACCGGCTCGCTGGCTTCTGACGAGTACGACGAAGTCATCGCAGTAACGTGCGAAGCAGTGTCCCCGGTATTCCAGTTCCTTATCCAGGTCATCAAGAAGGACATTCGACAGCAGCGGTGAAAGTGGACCGCCTTGTGGCATACCTACCCAGGTTGGGTAGCATTGCCCATCAATTATGACGCCAGCACGAAGGTAGCGGCCAATCAGTTTCAACAGACGCTTGTCGTGAATCTTGCGAGAGACTCTCGACATAAGAACATCGTGGCTGACAGTATCAAAGAATTTACTCAGATCAACATCAACCGCCTGATGCAGCCCCTGCTTAATGTATTGATTAACCTGTTGTACAGCGTCTTGTGCAGACCTTCCCGGTCTGTAACCAAAGCTGCTGGGAGAGAAGTCAGGGTCAAAGATGGGTGATAATACCTGCACAATGGCCTGTTGTATCACTCGATCCATAACTGTCGGGATGCCCAGCAGCCGTTCTCCACCATCGGGCTTTTCTATAACAGCCCGAAGGACGGGAGATGGTCTGTAAGTCCCATTGAGCAAGGCTTGGCGCGCTGAAGGCCAGTGCTGACGGGCAAAGTCAGGATAGGCTTCAATGGTGATCCCATCTATTCCGGGAGCCCCTTTGTTACTTCTGACTTGTTTCCATGCTTTCAGCAAATTGGCTGGTTCCAGTGCGCAACTCAGTAGATCGTGGTTCAAAGCTGGTTAAAGATTCTTTCGCCAACTCCAGTGAGTCACCGGACGGCTGCACTGTGTTGAGGGAATCAGTCTCCTCTTTTCATCGGTGTTCAGTCCTTCGTTGACGACTTCCAATCGGATTAACGACTTCTGTCGAACAACTACTATGACGTCTGCTGACTTCTGTTCAATCACCACACAGAATTACTTCTGCAGGCGCTATTGGTGGTCACCGGGTTTGCTCGAACAGGGTGATTAACCCTGTCCGCCGAGCCTGTTGTAACCAGTGGCTGAGAACTGGGATTGACCAATCGCATGTTGAACAGACCTCCCCGGATAAGAGCATGAACTTTCAGTACACAACCGCCGCATTTACCGTGTCTCTCAAACCAGAGGGCTTTGTGATCTTTGGCTCACTCACCCACGAGGCTCGGCCTTGTATGCGATTTCTGTCCGTCGGCTCGCACTTTTGCAGTCAGACTGCCTCCGCACAATCCCTCGAGAGATTGCACTTGCCTTAAGCTAGTGGTTATCATCGGTGGGCTTATTCGGCTCCAGATCCGATGCTGGTTTACCCACAGGGGACTTTCACCCCATAAGTTCATGCCCATGCCGGGCGTACCAAATGGTTCCAGTTCGTTTCGGGGCTGCGCCCCTCCACCCGACGTGCCTTCGGCACGCGGCTGAACCAGGCGTTATGTTGCTTATGCAGAGGCCTACAATTTTTTCATTTGTCCCTGAATCTGATATTTTTTATCTATATCAAATACAAAAGAGTCGACCAAAGCTATACAGCTTTGTAAATCCTGATCTTCAATTAATACTTTATTTCCTTCAAGATCGTAACCATTTCTATGGATGATATGATGTCTTATGTTCAGATTTTCAAGAAGTGTTGTACTTATATTAATCTTTATACCAATTACATTTTTGAACAAAACATCAATATCGTTAAGTCTATGCCAGACCATGTTTTTCATTGCATTAATCAAATACTCTTCAACTGTATGATGAAGTAAGTAAGGTATTTTCAGAGATTCAGTTCTAAATTTATTTTGCGTCCCTAATCTTACAATTGCTTTTCTATTTGAGGATATTTCATGTATGAAGAGGTCATACAAATACTTTTCCATCAAGCTTATTACATTTGAAAAATATAACTTATTATGGAACTCATCATTACATTGGCTTTCTATTACTTCTATTCCAGAACAGAATTCTTCATAAAAAATACTTTTGCAATGGTCAGAAATCATTTGGGCGATACTCCACACCAATACGATCTTTTAAGCTTTCTTTATTGTTTTTTGATGTAATATCTAGTTGCCATTCTACACCAATATTTGAAGACCATACTGATATTGCAAATCCATTGCCATCAGGGTCTTCAAATTCATCGTGATTTTCTGAAATGCTGTCTCGATGCCTATCTGCAAATATATTTGGAGATGGAACACTAACAACATGTATTTCTTTGTTATCAAGTAAAATGATTAAATAACCTCCTGAAAGCGGAGGCATGCAATCATTACCTTCAATAGTAAATTTCATACTTATATATTTCTCCAATGTATATACGACAGCAAATTATAGTCTATCGATTATTTGCTGTACTTTGATTTGCAACATAACACCGGTTAAGCTGTGCGCCGAAGGCGGTCGGGTACGCGCAGCGAACGAAACGAACTGGAAGCATTTGTTGAGCCATTTGTTGAACAGTTGTCAAGGCCAGGCTTGTTCAACAACCGGATAAGATTGCGGCTGCGCACAATCTATCCTTATTCGTTAGATTTTTTTTACTCGTACCCCTCTGCTACCCATCGTAAAGAAGTCATAACAGCGTGGTAAATGTTGAATACAAATGATTTTAGTTGCATTAATAAAAAATAATACGACGTGCAAATCACTATGTAGGATATTTTCACTAAAGCGAATTTTACTTCAACTGGGTGTGGCGAGTACGATGCGAGTAGTGAGATTAAACCTCCACTATGCCCAAGTACTGCTACTAGCAGGCACAGTGTTGCAAAAGCAATGTAATATATAAATACTCTAAGGAATATGAAAAAATTGTGCTTTAAATATGATAATCCACTCTCTGGGTTTTGTATTTCTGACATTCTCAAAAATAAAGTTGGTTGAGAGATCGTAGCAAATATCGTGAAACCCGATAATAAAAAGCCGAGCGTACTTAACGATATTGACAAACCACTATCAGCTAAGCTTCTAACGAATGCCAATGTTTCATCTACAGGCTGCTGCGATAACCAAGAATTTAAAATCAAAGCAATGAAGACAAGCAATGTTGTAATAATATTGAATTTACTATGTGGTAATCTTCTAGAAGCCCAGTAAATATCCCACAATTTTTTCTCTTTAGTTAACTCCTTTGCTTCATAGTTGGCAGAATTCATTAGAATAACCTCTGAACAAGTGAACCTATTATTTTTTTCGCCTTTTCGGATGTTTGTGGAAGTTTTACCAATCCATCTTCAACAAGCTCTTGAAATGATGTAAATAGCTCATTAGCAGCTTTTTGGCTATTATTGCTAACTTTTTCAACATGCTTTCTTAATTGAAATTCTTCGTTGTTGCCTCTTAATATATCACCACTGCAATCAACACCACTTAATTTCACAATTTGATTTCCTTGCTCTGTAGCTTCACTTATTTCTACGATTACTTCAGCTTTATCAAGTCCCTTAGAATTACTATGTACTATAGTGGATTTTTTACTACCCATTGCATCTTTGCGCTTTTGCATTGCTTCAAAAAATGGGTCGTTGTCACTCTCATCATTTCTGTCAGAAAGAGAAATTTCCACACTTTTCAATACGTCATATTTTTTGACAAATGTTTCAATATCTTCATCTGAGGTTAATGGAATAAGTTCTATTGTGGGTCTTGGTGTATCGTCTAGTAGTTTGTTTTTGGTAACCTTTTTCGATTTATTCTCTTTATGTAAAGCATCAATATAGCTTTTATGTTTATTTCGCAGAAAAGAAAGAAGAGTTGCTCTAAATGTTTCCATTTTTGGAGCATTTTTAGTTTCTCGAACATAGATTAATCTATGATTATTTAGAATCAATAAAAACATTGCAGATGGCGCTGAAGCCATTTCACCAGTCTTTCTAACAATACCTTTTCCTTTTTCAAAAACCTGCTCTCGCTCTAAAGTTGTATCTTTAATTAATCTTCCAATTACAGCAACTACTGGCTCTTTACCTTTTTCGTTTAAAAGTACTGGTTTTACATCATGAAAGAAATAACTTGTTTTACCATATGAACGAACAAGAGTATCATCTAAAAATCCAGGTAAAACGATTTCATTGACTAAATCTAGTAAAACTTTCTTAGTTCCAAATCTACAGATTAAATTTCCCATTTCCATATTGAGAGAAATTTTTGACATTTAATTAACTCCATTGTTTGCTAAAAATCTAACGCTTAATAGACTTCTACAAAGCCCCAAACGAGTACAAATTTTCACAATAAATCTGGTGAGCCCATATAACACTCACACTTCCCAAGAACTACCTTCTTGTCTGCATAACACACAACACCAGACTTCTGCGAAACCTTGATTCTACAAAGAACTTAGCCAGATTCGGTTAAGCGTTACAAATTAACCCGACACACCCATATTTGACCACAATTCAGTGACCGCTATAACAGATCGGAAGCGGATAGCGGATAGCGGATAGCGGATAGCGGATAGCGGATAGCGGATAGCGGAATGACATTATACAGAGCCCCCACCAACTCCCTGATCACACCCACGCTACCGCCCAGAGATGAACCATGGTTCTTTATTAACCTGGCGGAGCATAGGCCTCGGAAGCTTCAGTGTCGGATTTCATAATTGCACGAGTGTACAGCAATCTCAGTCTGAGTTGCAGAATGGAATTCATGTTTTTTCGGCTGGCCGGTTTAGCAGAGGAAGTATGCCATAGATATCAGAGGCTGTATTAATCAACCAGACAGACAGCGAAGGTTGTACTAATCTTTTGCTGCACTATTTTATTTCCAGTTTGCTCTTAATAAAGAAACAGCGACGAGATTTTCAATGCCTGACAAGAATAAAACCGTGGCGGTTATCAGCGGCGGCCCCTCTCCGGAAGCTGAAGTTTCACGCATTGCTGCCAACCGGCTGATGCCGTCACTGACCAGACACTACGGCAAGGCTATCCAGCTTGAGCTGGATAAACAACTGCCTGAGCAACTACTCCGGCATGAAGTCGATGTCGTATTCCCCGCCACTTACGGACCACAGGGGGAAGATGGCTGCCTTCAGGGTTTATTGGAAGTGATGGGGATTCCCTACATAGGCTCCCGCCCGCAGGCCAGCGCCAACGCCCTGAACAAAGTGACCACCAAACGGATTCTCAGCCATCTGGGTATGCCGCTGGCAAAGGACCTTGTGATCTACGCCTCAGATGACCTTGAGAAGAACGTCAACGACTGCCTGGAGCAACTGGGCGACAAAGTGATTATCAAGCCGTTCTCTCAGGGCTCCGGAATCGGCATCCAGTTCGCCAGGGGTTATGACCAACTGAAAGCCTGCCTGCGCGAAAGCTTCAGCAAAGACCATGAACTGCTGGTTGAAGAATTTATAGTGGGCAGGGAAATCACCGCTGGCGTACTTGAGCTGGACACAACACAGGTTCTGCCCGTCATCGAAATCACCACCTGTGACGGAGCCTGGTACAGCTACGAATACCGTTACAACCCGGGCATGAGCGACCATATTATCCCCGCCCCCATCCCACCGGAACAGTACAGGCGTGTGCAGGAACTGACCCTGCTGGCCCATACCGGCCTTGGCTGCAGGGATATCAGCCGTTCCGATTTTATTGTACCGGAGTCTGGCGACCCTATTCTGGCGGAACTGAACAACCTGCCCGGCATGACACCCACCAGCCTGTTCCCGGACAGCGCCCGACATGCGGGCATTGAGTTTGAAGATTTAGTCTGCCGCCTGGTTGATCAGGCACTAAAAAGGCATAAACAAAAAACCACTTCAGGCCATTGGGAACTGCCAGAGCTTGAACTCTCAAAAAAGCAGTAATTATTTTACAGACCGAACCCCTCAGCCAGCACCCAACAACGGGCTTCGGGCTTCGGGCTTCGGGCTTCGGGCTTCGGGCTTCGGGCTTCGGGATTCGGGATTCGGCCAGCTGACCCATTCTAACCTTCAGCCTTTAAAGGTGTGCAACTCCTGAACCGCCTTCTGCCGCGCACCGTTAACGACTTCAGACGTTACACGTACCGCCTCATCAATCACCGCATCAATTCTCTGGCGATCAGCGACTGCCGGCTTGTTCAGCACATAGTTCACCACTTCCTTACTGTTCCCCGGATGACCAATTCCAAGTCGCAAGCGCAGAAAGTCCTTATTATTCCCCAGGGAAGCAATAATATCGCGCAGCCCGTTATGACCACCATGACCTCCCCCCTGCTTCAGGCGCCCGACACCGGGAGGCAGGTCCAGCTCATCGTGCGCCACCAGAATGGACTGGGGCGGAATTTTATAAAAGGTGGCCAGAGCGCCTACGGCCTGCCCACTGCGATTCATAAACGTTGTCGGGTTCAGCAAACGGACATCCTGACCGTTGATGGAAATACGTGCGGCATGGCCAAAAAACTTTTTTTCTGGTTGCAGGACAGCACCGTAAGCACGTGCCAGCTCTTCCACAAACCAGAAGCCAGCATTATGGCGGGTATCATCGTACTGAGCGCCCGGGTTTCCCAAGCCCACAATCAGTTGGATGGCGTTCTCTGATGGTTTAGCCATAATCGAAACTCACTCCTGAAAACAGTCTGAAAACGTATAAATTCTACACATAAAAAAACAGCTTTCATCACTTTAAGCAATGAAAGCTGTTTTCGACAGCTCAGAATTCAACCAGAGCTATTACTGCTGGAAACAGTAAGACAGAATCTTACTCTTCGCCAGCTTCTTCAGAAGCTTCGTCTTCTTCAGCAGCACCACGGGTCTTCTGTACGCTGGCAACGTCCAGATCATGACCTTCGGCCTGCAGCATAGCTACCAGCTGTACACCTTCTGGCAGAGCCAGGTCGGACAGGTGTACGTGACCACCCAGCTCAACGTCAGCCATGTTCACTTCGATGAACTCTGGCAGATCAGCAGGCAGACACTTGATTTCAACTTCAACGCGAGCGTGGGTGATAGCACCGCCAGCCTTAACACCAACACAGGCATCTTCGTTGATGAAGTGCAGAGGTACGTGGGTGGTTACCGCGTGAGTAGCGTCTACACGCAGGAAGTCCATGTGCATAGCGAATTCTTTCGCCGGGTGACGCTGAACGTCTTTCAGGATAACCTGCTGAGCAGCACCTTCGATATCCAGGTTAACGATCTGGGAGTAGAAGGATTCAGACTCCAGAGCCTTACGGATAGCCTTGCCTTCCAGGGTAACCTGTACAGGCTCAGCTTCACCACCGTAGATGATGGCAGGTACTTTATCTTCGTGACGCAGGCGGCGGCTCGCACCTTTCCCTACATCTTTACGCACAATAGCGTTCAGAGTAATAGCTTCAGACATTTTCTTTCTCCAGAATGCCGCCCTTCCACATCAATCTTGCGACCAGACTATGGGAGTTTAACAGCGGCTGATATAAAGGCGACGTATCATACCCACAAACCGGCTGAATTGCCAAACCCATCTTTCGGATTTACGGTAAATGCTGCCTTCCCGACAAAACACCGAACATCTGGCTTTTATGAGCCTCAGTCGCCAATAGGCATTCTGCTCAAATCGTGATAGTCGGTATCTTTTACGCGCACCTTTTTAACTGTTTCTGTAGAGTAGGGAAGTAAATGATCCACGTTCTTAGAACGTGGTTTTGCTTTATGCCCCCTAAAAGGGGGCTGAAACCGCCAGCCTTCAGAGAAGGCTGGTGAGAGTTGTCCCAAGATTGCAGGTTATTTCCTGAAGTCTATCTCCTGTTGGAGACGTTCTTTCTTTTCTTGGTACTTCACATACTTACGGATCATTTCTGCATCTACACCGACAGTATCGACACAGTAGCCTTTTGACCAAAAGTGATTGCCCCAGTATGGTTTCTTCTTGAGGTACGGAAATCTCGTGAACAGCCTCAAAGCTGTTCGCCCCTTCAACGTTCCCAGGAGCGTCGATATCGAAACTTTCGGCGGCACTTTTACCAGCAAATGCACATGGTCACTCTGGATGTTCAGTTCCACTACCGTACATCCAAGCTGACTACAAAATACTTGAATACTGTTATGAACCTCGGCTTTCACGGCTCCGGTCAGGACTCGAAACCTGTATTTGGGCACCCAAACTATATGATATTGGCAATGCCAAATGACATGCGTTAACTTTTCAAATCTACTCATGCTACTTCCTATCTCTAGTAGTTGTGGGGACAACTCAGAGATAAGGAGTAGCATGGGTAGTTCATGGCAGGCGGAGCCAACCATTCATGACCACGTCCATAGGACGTGGGTTTTCACGATGCACTAAAAGTAATCAGTTTAGGTTTGTCAGTTTCAATGAACACGATTTTTGCTTGAAAATCGGTGATTAAACCAAAGAAAACAGACTGATTGTTTAAATACAGATTATACCAGGTAGCATTTCCTTCCTTAGACCACTCGTAGCGAATAAAACCCACATCGCATACACACCTTTCTACTGTATCCTGATCATCTATTATATATTTAGTTATTTCAGAGCCTGAACTGTCGCCTTGAGTCAACAGGTTTACTTCTTTCAACTGGATGTAATTCTTTTTAGCATAAAAAGAAAAAGTTAATGTTTTCCCTGCACTATTAATATTTATTTTAAAATCTTCATTCTCACTTCCATAGTTAAATCTTGAGTCAGTACTGACTACTACAAAACCAGAACGCTTAAGTTCAGGCGGAATGGTAAATGATTGGTTTTTAGTGATGGGCTCGATTGAGGAACCCTGTTGTTCTCGCAAAACTCTTTTCTGCGTGTATGTTCCGTCAGCAGACATTTTTGCTGAAAATGCAGAGGACGAACGACCGTAATTCTTAATCTTAAACCCTCCTCCGTTTCCTGGTTCAAGAGATTTTTGTTTGTTATAAAATTCTAATTGACTGTAATGGTTTACAAGATGGGGAATCTTTTCATGATACGACTGCAGAACACCTGACAATTGAGCAGTACAGCTTTCTTCGGATATAAACTGAGAGCAAACATTTTCAGGATATTCATTGAGCTGCCAATTTTGCCCTGTCAGCTCGAGATTTAGACTGGGCTTCCAATGTTGACTTATCAGCTGTGTATTTGAGTATAGATTTTCACTACCAATAAAAGAAAAAGCCAGTAGACACCCAATAGTAAGCAGGCTTAAACTTGAAGTTCTTCGTTGGTGGTTGATTATCATTATGCACTCTTGATTTACAATTAAATACGACTGGCCGCTAATTTTTATTAGCGATTAGACAAGTCTATATAACATTCAAGATATTGCATTTTTTATTTCATTCAGCGATTACGCATCAAACTGACCCGGTAATATACTGCCTTGGTAAGCAATCCAATATTAATTACTCCAACCGGCTCCAGAGTGATGCCGGATGCCGCACCAACAAAAAAGGCGTAGTAAAACTTCACTACGCCTTTTTTGTTGGTGCGGTTTCAGTCGATGTGATTACTGGAACATGGCACTGATGGATTCTGCATTGCTGATTCTGCGCACAGACTCAGCCAGCAGCGGGGACATATCCAGCTGGCGGATAGGCAGTTTCCTTATTTTTCAATAAGTTACGATCATTTTTTGTAATTTGAGAATTTTCTAAGTGCTTGATTTTTAAGGGGTGAAGAGGCCGTTTGTAATTTGTAATTTTTGTACGACAGGCACTACTTTTATACTGTACATCGCACTATAGCACACAGCCTGAATTTCACACTTTTGACAAGCAAGCAGCTTCAGGTGCTTGCCGTGATTCACCCAAGCTGGCATCCTCTACATTCCACCTCCGGCCTGACAACCGAGCACGGTGGGAACGTCATCCCACAGGACAAACGGCACATTGGGTCGGGTGTCCTGAGAAATAGCTTTCGGGTAATACTCAGGGGGTCGCGTGTTGACTTGTCAGCGCCCGGCACCCCAATCCCACTCGCCGGTCTCTGCGCTGATAATCGGGTTCAGGCTTATTGCCAGTTCAGCAGCTTCCTGGCTGACTTTCTCCAGCGCCTCCTTCATCGTTCGCTCACGATCCGTCAGCTTCTGCTCAAGGTCGTTTTTTTCACACAGGCTGGCAACGCTATGGCTATACTCTGCCAGTTCGATAAGGCGCTCTAGCGGGTCATACTTCATTATTATTATTTCCATGTACTACTGTTCTTACATACAGTTTTTAAACTGTCTATTTATACAGTATTTATATTATTTGTTTCTAGTACTGGTAGCCCATAGTTGCAGCTGTACTGAATAAAAAGCTGATCTGGATCACCTTATTGTCCACAGTTGCACAAGACGCAAGGGTTTCAATGAAAGTAATGCGACCTGTGCAATTTTTTAGGCTCACCTTCGGCTCTGACAGGCCAACACGATACATTGGTGCAGTTGTATGAATACATTCGGCGAGAGATTGAGAGAGACAAGAAAGGCATTCCGGAAAAGCCAGGGGCAGATGGCAAGGCGGGTCAATAGGAACCCTGCCCAGTGGTCAAGATGGGAGAGGGGCAAGACCACGCCATCCATGAATGAACTGGTTGCTATTCACCAGGTTACCGGGGCTTCTGTTGACTGGCTGTTACTGGGGGTTGATATAGGGTCGCCCGCTCACCAGCGCTTGCTGTTTTTGCTTCTGAGGTTGCCAGACCGGGAGGTGGTGAAGCTGATTGAGTGGCTGGAGGTTCGGCTTTTATCGTAAATTCATTTCACATCCGCATAAAATAAACTATCATATTGTTAGCTATCAAAATGATAGGTAAGTAATGGACGCTAAAAAGCCTCTCACTATAAAAGAATTTCCGCTCAAGCCGAAATCAGCTTTGTCTATTGTGCGCGATCTGGCCGCTAACCATACCCAGCATGTGCGATTTGGTCAGCACGCCAAAGAGCGAATGCTTGAGCGGGGCGTTTCTAACAGGCAAGTTTTTGATGTACTCAGGTCTCGGCATAGCTACATCACAGAGAGCCCTTGCCAAACCCCAAGGGGATCATGGAAGTTTAATCTCATGGGGTTTTCTTCTGGCGACACTATTGAGCTTGTGATTGATGTACGCAGGCCGGAAGATCGACCTGGCATTTACCTGGTAACAGTCATCGTTAAATAAGCGATGGAGGACTGAAAATGAATTATCACTATACAGAATGCGGATTGTCCTACATCTATCTGGAAGATGGCTATGAAGTCGAGAATATTGATGGTGATACCTATGTAGGCATCGAAGACGTAGACGGCCTGCACCGGGTTATCGCTAAAAACGTTACAGAAAAGAAAAGTACGCTGGAAGGTCAGGAAATCCGATTCCTGCGTGTCGAAATGGGTATGTCTCAAAAGCATCTGGCAGAAATTCTGGGCGTTGATACCCAGACTGTTGCCCGATGGGAAAAGGACCAGACAGTTATCCCCAGAACATCCGACGCAGTTTTACGCACACTGTATCTGGAGTCTGTTGATACAAGCAGCAACGTCAGCTTCTTTTTGAGACTGCTGGCAGAAAATGAAGAGACTGCCGCTATTGAGCAGCTAATTCTGAAAGCGGAAAATCATCACTGGTCTGTTGCTATATAAAAATTAGAGGATAAATGCCCGGAACAACCCGGGCTTTTCACCCTCCATAGCTAAACTCTGAACCTCTCCGGCAGATAGCGGTCTATAATTGCATTGACAAATATAGTTGACCTCCTACAATCATTTGCCCCAAAATCAGAAACACAAAGGATCAGGTGACGTATTCATGTTCAATGATCGGTTAGCAGCACAGATGGCCGCATACTTCCTGCTCAGGAACAGGGGAAGAATGTCAGTGCTGAAGTTAATGAAGCTGCTTTACCTGGCTGATCGTGAGTCAATGGAACGGTATGGATATCCGATATCCTACGACCTGATGGTTTCTCTGGATCACGGACCGGTTCTGTCTCGTACGCTAAACCATATCAACGACTCTGCCCCTTCCAGCGTCGATGGCTGGAAAGACTGGATTGGCGACCGGGCGGGTTATGAAGTCGATCTCAGGAAAGATAAAATAACGCTTACCGATCTCGACGAGTTAAGCAAGGCTGATGTCTCAGTCCTTCAGGCGGTATGGGATAAGTTCGGTCACATGCACAAGTATGATCTCAGCGACTATACCCACGATGAATGCCCTGAGTGGCAAGACCCAAAAGGCAGTAGTTTGCCCCTTCGCTATAAAGACGTATTTCAGGCTCTGGGGAAATCCCCGGAAGAAGCCGAAGAGCTTCAGGCTGAAATTTATTCCAAGCAATCAGTGGATGATATATTTGCCTCTTTATGAAGCTGTTTTTTCCCGTACAACGCGCAACGCTCCTGATACCTACCCCAGTCGATGGACGAAAAGACTTAAAGCACCTGTTCATCCTTTTGACTGACCCGGTGACTCACGAGAAGCTGGTTCTGATTGTCAGTCTGTCTTCCGTGAAAAAAGGTATTCCTTATGACAACAGTTGCGTACTCTACCCCGGCGATCATTCTTTTATCTCCAAAAAGAGCTTTGTTGATTACAGCCGGATTCAGATCGTCCCTGCTGACAAGATAGTCAACGGCGTTAAGAAAGGCGTTTTTCAGCCATTTGAAACACTGCACACTGACTTGTTTGCCAGAGTCTGCCACGGCCTGCAAATCTCTGAACGAACAAAGCCAAGATTTCTTAACTTCTATCTGGACTGGCTGCAAGCAAAAGGCAGCTGAGAGTAGGCAAAAGCCTACTCCACCAACTCCCCATACTCCCCATTAAACCGATCCACCTCCCGGTTCATCCGTTCCCGTAACCGTTCCAGCAAGGCTTCCTTCTCCGCTTCCGGCCTGTCGCTGTTTTCTACAAAGTCCATACGATCCTGAAGCTTTCTCAGTCGCTTACGGGTACGACGGGCCATGCTGGACAGTCTCAGGTAATGGTCATACTCCGCCCGATACTCCTGCCGTTCGCTGGCGGGCAGTGACTTATGCTCATCCCGGTACTGGTTCACCTCGTCCAGTCGGTCATAGAAAGTCTGAACATCCCGGTATTCCGACACCGTACCATTGAGCTTGCGCCAGAACGGGATCTCCCGATCTTCCAGTTCGGACAGCTTTTTATCGCCGAATGCCGCATTAAACGTACGACCGACAAAAGCACCCGCGCCACCCGTGGCAAACTCAAACAGATGCTCAATACTGTCCGGGCTGATATCCGCCCAGCCGCTACGGAAGCCTGTGCCACCAGTGGCCTCATTGAGCCAGGTAGCAAGGTCACGGAACAGGGTCTTGGTAGACTTCATGGGTAAAGCACTGTCCGGCCTTGGGGTTGCCCCCGGGAAGCCTTCTTTATAAATCGGCGCACCGTAGAAGTTTTCATTGACGGCTAGTTGTACGACGGGGGATAGCACCGTAGGCGACACGCTCTTAATAACTGCCTTCTCAGTACTTTCAGAATCCTGCAAACCAATCGGGTTAAAGGCTCCCAGCAACGCCTTAACGGCTTCAGTCGCCGCTTCAGGAACAGACTTCTGCCCCCTGATCAGGTCATCCGTCAATATACCCGCCACATGAAAGACGTTATAACCATAAGGCAGCGGCACAGAGATATAAGAACCGTCGTCTTTCCACCACTTCATAATGACAAGGTTACGCTCCTTCACATAATCCGGCACCTTGTCCCACCAGTTCTCACCATCGTCGTCTTCACCGGACACCATTCGGTTCCATTCAGCCAGCAGCAGGGACGCACCCGCCAGACCTGCCGCTACAGTTTGCGCCCGTTTGGACTTCATCACCCGGACAAACTGTGCCGTACCCTGAACACCCGCATTGAAGAACATATACAGGGCGTTCATATAAACACCCAGCTCTCCCTTACGGTTAAAGTTAACAGTCAGGTTCTTGGCAAGACTGGCGGCTTTTTTACGACTGACGCCAGCCTTACGGGCATTGACGTAAGCCGACAGTCGTACAGCGTTTTCCACGGCAGCGTTGCTGTCTTCAACCAGGTCACGCAGGTTTCCCCACATTTCCAGAGCCTGGCCTTTATTGCCCCCTTCAGCCACCGTAATCAATTCCTTGATCCGCCTGGCCTGCACATCAAAGTCGTTCAGGCCAAAGAAACCGATCTTGCCGCCATCCTCCCGGAAGTCATTAAACCACCTCTGGTACTCAGTGGATTCGCCGTCTTTTTCCCGAAGGTTGCGCCAGATGCCCCGCATGGCGCTGGGTATATCCTTAACGACCTCTGTCGCCAGTTGCTGCCCCTTAATACGACCGTCGCTTAAATCCTGCTCAGCAATGACATTCAGAACTGCTGTCTGAATATCCCGGCTGAAGTTGGAGATAACAAACTCCGGGTTAATGCTGGTGTTCAGGGATGCCAGGAAACGATTCGCCCGGCCCAACATCTGGGTAACAGCACCCAGCTTTTCCGGCCCAAGGTTCTGCATGGCCGCCAGCAGCTGTTTATCAGCCAGCTTGATGTAGTGTTCCTTGCCGTTCACCTTCACCGCAAAGTAACTGTCACGGTCCAGCCTCATCAGCGGGTTCTTACGATCAACTACTTTTTCCGTGCGTGGATCAAACAGGCGCTTGGTATCCAGATGATCTTCACTGAACACTTCCCAGTAATCCTTGTTCGGGTGTGCCTGCACCATCTTCAGGAAAACTTTTGCCACTTCGTTCTTTTCTTTACGAACCAGCGTTTCCTCATAGGCTGCCAGTGAATGCAGCAGGGGGCTTTCCGCCATTGAGCGCCGCCCCATGGCACGCATGGATTCCCTGCCGCGAATATCAAACCCGCGTCCGGTATTCTGCCGGTGGACTGCGCTCTCTACCTGCTCGCCCTTGCCCTTCAGGGGAATATAGTTCTGGTAGCGGTTCCAGCTCTTCAGTACCTCTTTGGGCTCCAGTCCGGCACTGTTCAGAATGGACAGTCGTTGTTTATTGATCCGGTACACCCTGTCCGCCAGTGACTGAAGCTCCGGGGTTTTACCCTCTGCATCAAAGTGGGCAAGAATATCTGCCGCCTGGGCATTGGTCATACCCGAACCGCCATCGGGCATCTTGTCATTGATGCGGGCGATATGGGCGTTACGCTCCGGTGCGTGTCTGGCATAAAGGTACAGGTCGAGTTCTTCACGCTCTACGGACGATTCCGCAATGGCTCGTGCCAGGGGGCGAACATGCCGGTTCTCAAACCGTCGCAGGGATTCTTCAATCCTGCCGTGGGACAGTTCCTCAGCCAGATAGGTGTCCATCTCTTCCGACAGAGGCGAGGCACCATTCACGGAAAGAGCGTCCTGAGTGCGTTTCAGCGGCCTGAACTTATCCTGAATCTTGCGGATAAACAGGTCCTGCCAGGTTTCAGGGGTGACGATGAAATCCGACCGGCTACCCTGCTGGCCTGAGCCATTAGCAGAATCTGCATCAGCCGATTCCAGAGAGTAAAGACTTTCTCCACGGTCGTTCCCCGATTTACGCAAAGCCCTCTTCCCCGCCTGCACCAGCTCCACAAGATCGGCATCCGTCCATTTAATGCTTGGCAGAACATTGCGCAGCACTCGCCTCAACTTGCTGTACAGCCGCTTCATTAATGGCAGTTGCGGGTTACTTTCTGCCATCCGGGCAACATACTCTTCTGCTACCCGCATCTTGCGCTTGCCGGTAGACAAGCCTTCCAGCTGGCTAGCGTACTCCGTTTCAATCGTCTGTCGTACATCCGCCGGCATATCCCGGTAAATACCAGCCATGCTCAGGTTCAGCTTAGTGCCTAACGCCAGTCGTACACCTTTATGACCGACCAGCTCATGTAGCAGGGTCTTAACCGCATCCCTGGCACCGTCCAGCTTGTCAGCAATAATAAAGGCATTACCCGACACCGGGTCGTAAATCCCTTTTACACGACCACTAACGCTATCCCTGCGAATCTCACTTTGCAGATGGTCAGGCAGATCGCTTTCCGTGGCCACCGCCTCAACACCTACACCCAGCTCCTTCTTCATCCGGTGGGCGACCAGACGGGCATTGTTCAACTTGATGCCCTTGCCACTGCCCAGACGGTACAGCTTGACGCCCTTGTCAGTAGCTTCGGTTTTCAGGCTGGCAAACAGCTGGTCGAACGCCCTGGTAACAGACTCTTTTTCTTTGGCGGTCAGGTAAGGGTAGCTATCAGGCGTCCCTCCGAACTCCTGCTCTGAAACAATATTGGCAAGATAATCATTATGAAAACCACTGGCTTCAAGCTTCTGGATGACGTAGTTTTCAAAACTTCTGGCGGTCATCTCAATAACTGTTGACCAGTAATCTTTACTGCGTGTCGCATCTTGCTCTCTTGATCGGGCAGGCAGTCCGGTATTTTCAATAGCATTGACAACCGCATCAAATGCGTCCTCTACTTCATTGCGAACACTGTCATCCCTTTGATACTTGTTATTTTTAAATACGCCTTTTTTCGGGTTGTTAGTGATAAACTCACCCGGTTGGCCGCGCTTGCGGGAAAAATAGTTATCAAGGGCATGCCACCATTCATGAGCCAGAGAGCCCGGGCCGTTGTTCTTGGTTAGATTGATCGCTATTTTGTCAGGCTCATAATGAGCAGCTGCTGGTCTTTTGCCACCTCTGCCCCTGGCTCCGAAAGCCAGCCCCAAATCGCCATTCAGGGATAGAGCCTGTGTGGGAATGCCCAGCACATCTGCCAAATCCCGCAAAGCATCATAAGCCCGGTTCAAATCACTCTGTCGGCGTCCCTGTTCAACCCAATTACCGAACTCCACCCCACGGAAACTAAAAGCTTCAGAAAAGGTTTCCGGTAAAACATCCTGCCCATCACGATAATCAAGCCCCTGCCGATCCTGATTGATTGAACGACGATGCGCCGGCACATCCTTCTTGCGCTTCAACTCCTGTTCCAGCCAGTCCTGATTCTCCTTCAGGAACTTCGTTGCCTCACCGGCACTGTCAAAGCCGGTTTTCAATGTCACAAACTTACCCGACGCAATCTTTTTACCGACCCAGAAGGTTTTGCTGCCACGGGTACGGAACACGTCAAAGCGGGTTTGTCGTCCTTTCCTGCCGGGGCTTGCTTCCAGTTGCCCGCGAATAAAGCCCAGTACCTGCTCCTGAATTTCCGTCAGACTCTCAGAAGACAGGTCAAAATGGTTGCGCTTGCCTTTATTGTCCTGCAAGTAATAGATCGGCTTACCGGGGTTACGTTGCTGGCCATTGAAGATAGAGAAAGAGCCTGACCGAATCCTGAACCCTGCCGCTGCTTTCAGTTGTCCGGGCTCCAGCTTTGCCAGAACCGGAATGATATTGATCACACCTTCCGGGGCGTTGCCGTCCTGCTTCATCGCTTCCAGTACACGGTCAGAAGACACCTGACTGTCAACCAGCATACTGGCGATCTGTCTTGCCGCTTCCACGTTCTCAGCCCAGCTTTTCAGCTTGTAGGTACGACGGGGCTTGGCGGGAATATCTGCCCGAAGGGCGGCAATAATCGCCAGCGACTGAATATCGGCACCGGCTTCATGGAGTTTTTCATAATTCGGTTCAGGAAAGGTTTTGCTCAGGGGTTGAGCTTCCACGTCAACATCGTTTGACAGGCTTTCCCGATAGCTTGACCAGACATCCTTTCGGGCTCCGCCGATCTTTTCACCGAAGTCTTCTATTTGCTGACTGGCTGCTTTTTCAGTGCTGTCCGCTTCAGAAGCCTTGTCTTCTGCGGGTTTCTTTATTTGATCGTTATTTGATGGAGAAAGCAGGTCGGCCTGACCTCTGGCAGTTGCCTGGTCAGACACAGAATCAGAACCCGTCAGGGCGAAATCATTACGCTCCCTGTCGGCTTCGGCTTTCTGCTGTTCCTGCTTTTGGGCTTCACGCTCTGCCGCTTCAGCCGCCTGCTGTTGTTCGGCCTGCTGCTGAAGGGATGCTTCGGTCTGGGTTTCAAGGGAGAAATCAGAAGGGGTTACTTCTGGTTCTGTTTGGCTTGCTGATGCTTCTTCCTGGAGTTCATTAACGCTCTGGCGTACGCTTTCGCCTGCTTCGGTGTCAGGGTTGGCTTCTGTTCTTGCTGAGAGTTGTCCTGCTGTTCTTTCAAGGTTAGATTCCTCAATGGTGTTCTGCTGTTCGTGAAGTGCAGCCTCTTCAAGCAGAATTTGTTCTTGTGCTTCAGCGATTAATTTCCAGTCTGCATCGTTAAAGTCCTTGCTGTCCACTCCTATAGTAGCATCAGCTTCTTCAAAGTTTACGGGCTCCCACTGCTCAAACCACCCTTCCGGCAAGGCATTAGCCTGTCTTTCCTGCTCAATCCGGGCTTCCTGCTCGTTTAAAAAAGCAGGCGCCTCAAACACCGGGTCGTTCTCCGCTTCGTTAAGAAGGCGGGTGATTTCCCGCTGATACACAGGTGACAGAGGCTCACCATTCAGAGCAGCCTTAACAGCAGGCTCAGTGATCCGGTTGGTGACAGTCTTGGGCGTGTAGCGGTCGTCGGTCAGGGAGCGCCCCTGAAAGTCTGCAAACATTGGACGACCGGACAATTCATTATCAATGGCTTCACTCAGTTCATTAACGGTCATTTCCCGACCATCAATATTAAAGCCATCTTCATACAGCGCCGTTGCCATATCGTCCAGCGTCATACCGCCGTTCTTTCTCAGGTACTGGCTGGGCAATCCTTTCAGCTCTTTGCTTTTCAGTTTGAACTTCAGACTTTCAACAATGGTGTCTTCTACACTGCCCTGTACCAGACCCTTATGACGACGGATCGCCATCAATACGGTTTCATCGTCGTCCAGATTCTTACGACGACTGGCGACTGTATCCTGATGGGCTATATCAGCGACTTCGGTCAGGTACTCCCGATACTGGGGCGACTCAAGACGACTGTCCGGCAGACCGGCGACTTTCTGAAGCGGGTAGTCCTGCTGCAATGCCTGCTCTCTTTCCGGCAGGCTCTCAGCCTGTACGTCGGCAATTTCCTTATCAAACGCCTGTTGCTGTGCCAATGCCTGCTGTTCAGCAGCGAGTTGTTCAGCTTCAGCCCTTTGCTGAATATCGGTTTCAATGCCCCGGCTGAGTTCATCAGCCTTGGAGTATTCAACCGTGTTGTCAGGCTGGTAGTTTTCGGTGAATGGGGCCAAACCCAGACCATTCGCTGATTCGCTCTGGTAATTAACCCCATTCTCATAGGTGTAGGATTTAGCTTGCGGTGCTGTTTCTGACAGGTCGGGTTGTGAGGTTGCATTCGTCGCATAAGGTGGAAAGTATTCAACAACGCCCCTTGGCTTCTGTCTACGATCTTGCTCCAGTTGCCCGAACCAATTCTTGCTATCAAGATGCTGTACGCTTTCGGTTGTCTGGTTATAGCCTTGCTGTTGTCCCCAGTCATCAAAAGACAGACTCCCTGAAGGTGTCTCTGCCTTCTCTTCAATGACATTGAATTCTGTGTCAAGTTCTGCCGGGAATGATTGCTGCTTCAGAATGCTGCCTGCCGCCTCACTGGCAGCCTGTGCCTGCTGCAATGCATCGCCACCCTGTTCCCTAACTTCCTGTCGTGCCTGTTCTGCGGCTTCAGAAGGCGTTCTGGAAGACGACCGGAACTGATTAATCTTGGAACCGCCATAAGCTACACCGCCACCGACACCCGCGCCAACTACAGCGCCAGTCAGTCCATCTTCAATGGCTCCCTCAAAAATATCTCTTTCCATTCCTGCTGCATTTAAAGCATGGTTCACAGAAGCTGTCTGACCAACACCTTCGGAAAATTCCTGAAGACCTTCTGTTGCCGAACCTGCCAGTGTATTTCTAAACGCACTAAGACCGGTCCCTCCTCTGATGGTCTTCTCCATAATGGGACCCGCTACACCCATTGAAACAGCACCGACGGCTGCGGATTTGTTAAAAGCATCCCTTGCTATCTCGTTCGCCAACTCATCTCTGGCAAGACGGAATACTTCTGCTTCTGTCAAAGGCTCAGAAGTATCAGACAGCTGTCGAACCAGCGACTGGAATCTTGGGAGTGTGTGCAGTTCTTCAGGGCTGGCATTTAAAATATTCTGCCTGGCCTGCTCTGCACCGCCTCCCCCTATCATTGCGCCACCCGTTAAACCAAACCCGGTAGCACTGCTGGCCTTGTCGATACGACTTTCAAGTTTTTTTAATTTCCTGAGCTTTTCAGCGTCGCCAAGGGCTTTTGCTTTTCTTACCTTATTAGCCACGTCAAAAGCTTTCTTGCCTTTGGTAAAGGCAGAAATACCCTTGGCCGCAACGCCTCCCGGCACCATTGACGGGGCAAAGCTACCAAGGCCAGAAGCAAGGTTAAGGCCAAACCCTGACAATGAACTGCTGTCTTTCAGGCCATACCCTGTGACACTATCCTCATCAGCCTCAAAGCCAAACCCCTGCATGGCTTCACGACCGGAATCCGACATTTCCTCATACTGCTGGTCAGCCCTTTCACGTAAATAATCAGTGACAGCGTTTTCACCGTCACCACCCAGCAGCATTTCTACCCCGGACACCAGATCAGCGGTTCCGGAATAGGCTCCCTGTTGTGCCGCATCAACCAAGTCGGCTCCATAACCTTGCTGGTTACTTTTTTTCTCAGGCTCCCCCCACTCATCCGGAATATTAAATGCTGGTTTCTGCTCTTCTGTCTGACCCCAGTCGTCAGGAATTGTGAACTTGCTGTCGCTCATTATCTGGCCGTCCATGCGTTAATAGCGTCTTTACGGGTAGCTCCGGGGTTTGCCCTGAGGAATGAGGCAATATGTTGAGCTGTCATGCCTTCAGGTAGCTCATTTGGTGCGGGCTGTCTTACAGGTCTTGAAGGCTGACCAAGGATTGGCATCGGCACCAGACCGCCCCGCTCTTTGTCAATCAGGTAAACGTCCTCCCCTTCACGCTCGCCAAATTCGTTATAGCGGGCAACGTTCCGGTACTGATTGCTGCCTTTGTCCGATATCCCATTCAGCGCTGATTCAGCCCGAATCATATACTCCGCCATATCCGGGTCATTCATCACGTCACCAAAAATAGCATCACGATCCACGGTCATATAGGGGTCATCCGGACGACTGCTACGGTCACGGCTCAAGGCACTGACACTGACTTCATTACCCTCTTGGTCGTAGGTGGTGATTTCCGGCAACAGTCGTCCACCGGGTTGTTCATCCAGATCAGTCATAACTTTGGTATGACCTTCAGCAGCACCTTTCTGTAGCTCCTGCCGACGTGCGGGATTAGTGTTCCATGCGCCGATATATGCCCGCTTCAGGGCATTCATGGCGTTAACGTTTCCCTCTTTGTATGCCAGTGAATAGGCGGTGGAAATTCTCTTTATGTTGGCCTGATGATTTTTCCGCTTTCGGTCGTTTATCTGTCCTTGCAGGTTTTGTGTCTGCAATGCCCTGATGCCCTTGCTTGCATCAAAGTTCTGCTGCCAGCGACTATCCCCAATAGCATCACGCTTGTCACGGTAATCCAGCGTGTTCTGATAACGCTGATCCATAACGCCATCACGCTTGTTACGGTAGTCCAGACCTTCCTGATGACGTTCATCCGCTACTTTATCACGGCCACGCTGATACTCCCGGTCTTCCAGCCGCATATCAAACAACTGTTTCTGCATCTTGCGGTTATAGGCTTTCTCTTCCTGCCGGTCTTTATGTCCCTGAACCTGCATAAACATACCCAGACCACGGGCTGCGCCATCGGCAAAGGCATTAGGATTCATTCTGTGATCTCCCTTCCATCTTCTTCAGTCGTTTATCCAGATTGCGAATGGCACCCAGCCCAAGGCTCTGCATATCACCAATATCAATAGTCTTGCCGTCGGAAATGCTGGCGGGGGCGTCATCGGCCATGGGGCCAATATGCCCCTGTTCACGACGACCGCCGGACATGCCTTCCTTATAGTCGTACTCGTGGTTATCAATACGACGCACGTCGGCCATATCCTGCTCATCGCTGCGGGGCTTGATGTTCTTTTTCTTCTTCCGTTCGGAAAACATCGCCAAGCCTCCAATCGTGGCAATGGTTCCGGCGGTCTGGTAGTTCTGGGAAGTTTTCTGTCCTGCGGCATTATGGCTAGCCTGATTACGGCCTGACTCCATACCCGCTGCCTGATTCAGTCCACTCAGCCCCTGCGCCTGAACACCCCGGCCAATAGAAAGCATGTTGCTTTTAATATTGCCCTGAAGGGTTTCAGCGTTCTGTCGTGCAGTACTGGCTGCGCCCATGGTGGCGGTGTTGCGCCCCATCGCCCGTTTAAAGTCCAGTGCCTTTTGCTGGTCAGGGGTCAGGTTCATACCAAAGCCTGCAAGCCCTCTTGCGGTGCTGCCCTCGCCTGCGTCAAAGGCTTTACCGGCTGCCTGATAAGCGTCGCTGGCAGACTTTCCGACAAACTTGTCATCCATGGCCAGACCCACCAGTTCACGTTCCAGAGGCTGAAACACTTCCCGATAGTTCTTGTCGATCTTTTTAGCCTGTTCGGCCTGACGGTTTTGCAGGGTATGATCCGTTGCGGCTTCAACTTCCATACACATAATCAGCCTTCCTTGCTAAAGAGCAGTTAAAAGTTTTTGATAAAGGCGGGGTTGTCGTACAGGGGTTTCTTCTGTCCCTGCATGTTGACAGAAGGGGTCTGCGGTTTGGTCAGCCAGTAGCCCGCCCCAATCCCTGCCACGGTTCCGGCAGCTGAAGACCGGGCAGCGCTCTTACTGGCGTCGGCGTTAGCCTCGGCAATATTCTCGGCGTACTCATTTGCTGCCACATTACCAAAGGTCTGTGAGGCGGTTTGCGACTGCCCCCTGCCCAGTTGCGCCATACCCAGCTTGCCCACCACTTCCTGACTCTTGCTGAGCATATCGCCCTGGGAGACAGCGCCGCCGACAGCCATATCTTTACCAATGCCCTGCTCGACCAGCCCCTGCTTCAACAAAGGCGCTGACCCGGCACTGGCATTCACGGTGCCGGACTGCTGTCGTGCGGCTGCCGCTGCCACATTGCCGGTATGCTGACGGAATGCCGCAGTACCCAGCTCCTTGCTGTCGTCTACCATCTTGCGGGCAAGAGGGTCATACATCTGCTCGTAGTCCTGAAGCTGGCGCTCCGACAAGTCCACCATTGTCCGTTCCATGGGACCCGCTTCCGGTACGTCCGGTGAGTCACTGCTCATACACATGACGCTGCTCCTTCCAGTAGTCAAAGAATGATTCGTTGTCCCGGTACACCGCCTGACGCAGGGCAAGAGCGGCCTGTTGCCGCCAGTCAAAGCCACCCACCAGAAAGGCCAAATGAATGATCAGGTCAGTAATAACGGAACGTATGATGTAGCTCACCTGCAAGTCCCGACAGTTGCCCTTGGCTTCCAGCGCATTAGCATCGAGCCAGGTATAAAGACGGTCTTCCAGTACCGGGTGCAGGCTCTGGATATGGGTCTGGTAAAAGGGGTTTTTCGGAATTTCGACCAGCGCATACCGCATCATGCGGTTAATGGCGTCGTTGTCCACCGGCTTATCCCGGTCGATCAGGTCATCCCATATCTGGCTGATCGCCACAAACTGGTAGGCCAGATCAATAGCGTGAGGCTCATCCTGTAGCCAGTGCCTGAGCAGTGCGTGTTGATGTTCTGGGGTCATAATTATTCTTGAGTGGCTGTTTATTTGTACAGCACTGGATATATTACCAGCTTCCGGCAATATCCCGAAGGGTGACTGTCTGGCCTGAGTCGATCTGTTGCTTAAATTCGTTGGCTCTGGCATGAAGCCGGGAGAATCGCAGGGCGCGGGCTTTGCGGGTTTCAATCATCAGGGTTTGCAGCTCTTCCCGATTACAGGGCAGCAGGCCGTTATCTGCCAGCTTCCAGCTCACTGTGCCGTCGTCCTGTTTCAGGTCATCAAAGAACTCGATGGTTTCCCGCAGCCGGTGAAGGGATTCATCATTACACTGAATCAAAACCCCGGAAACCAAAACCGGCTCATTATCGAGCCGGTCACGGGTCTGGTTGATCAGGCTTTTATCAGCCTGCCTCTGGGAAAGAGGGTCGTGCTTACCTAACGACGGCATTTATCTCCTCCTCCATGTAAGGGAAATTTTCAAAGCGGAACAGGTAAGTGCCAGGCTCTACTGAATACCATTCGATAAACCCGTCATCAACAACTACCTCGCCCTCGGGATGGAAGACTTTTGTGCCTTTTGGGATGTTATCTACCCTGAGTACTTTGGCTATCGTTAGTTCAGTGGAAGAAACCGTTAAACCCATAACTGGGCGGAGGACTGGACTACCCTCAACAATATATTGACCGTCTTTAACATCGCCATAGTAAGCACGGAAACCTGTCCGGCCTGTCAACTGTAGATCAATATCTTCTTTCCGTGGCGCTGTAATTATCATTTCCAAGCGCCCCGAGTCAACCTCGTAAATAGCACCTTTCATACCACTCACCTCATCCTGTAGGCTAATGAAATTTTGTTTTTCGGGATAATCCCTAAATCATAAATATAATCCCCTGAACCATATTTCCGGTTTGCATCACCCCAAAACCTGACCAACACGCTTTTACCCATCAATTCTTTACCCACATAACGCATAGCCAATGGCACTACCAAATCGTCCGTATAGGTATATTTCTCCCTAAGTTCAGGGA